>JAFLTR010000063.1 GCA_022509205.1 Muribaculaceae bacterium
CAGGTTTTCGGTTCACATAAATTTGAAGGAAAGGCTCCTTTGACGGGTAATGTCAAAAAAGAAGAATCAAAGGGAACAGTTGTTTCTAAAGATAACATTGTAATGGATGATATCCATGATAAAGAGAGTCTTAAGGATGAAGCGGAACAACTTGCATATATGACAGATTCCCTACAGGCTTCGGAACCATGGATGACTCCGGAGGCCAATCTTAGCGGAATCACTGCGCATCATAACTGGTGGGAAAATGTCGAGGCCGAGATGATGGTGTTTGCTGATGACCCGCACCAGCAGTCAAGATCCTTATGGTATATTTTTATTGCCGGTTTTGTGGGCGGATTGATAGCTTTGGTTACTCCTTGTGTGTGGCCCATGATACCAATGACAGTGAGTTTCTTCCTCAAGCAAAATAAAAACAGGAAGAAATCAATTGCATCCGCAGGAATTTATGGCCTCTCCATTATCGTAATCTATGTTGCTTTGGGGATAATCGTGACTATTCTTTTTGGAGCTTCAGCCTTAAATGAACTGGCGACAAGTGCAGGTTTTAATATCGCATTCTTTATATTATTGGTGATATTTGCCATCTCCTTCATGGGTGCCTTTGAAATGACACTCCCATCTTCATGGACAAATAAAATAGACTCGAAAGTAGATTCAACCACAGGCTATTTAAGTATATTCTTTATGGCCTTTACTTTGGCCTTGGTATCTTTCTCTTGCACAGGTCCCATTATCGGAACTCTGCTTGTTGAAGCCGCCGCCACTTCCAATTTTGTTTCTCCCGCGGTGGGGATGGGAGGTTTTGCGTTGGCTCTTGCTTTGCCGTTCTCTCTATTCGCCATGTTTCCAACGATGTTAAAAGCCGTACCCAAGAGTGGGGGATGGATGAATACTGTTAAAGTCGTGCTTGGATTCCTTGAATTGGCACTTGCCTTGAAATTCTTATCAGTGGCTGATCTGGCTTACGGTTGGAGGATACTTGATAGGGAAGTATTCATTGCCCTATGGATTGTGATTTTTGCTTTACTGGGATTCTATTTACTGGGAAAACTTACTTTCCCTCATGATGATAAAGTAGAAAAGATAGGTCTCTTCAGATTTTCACTCGCATTGATATCACTGGCATTCTCAATCTATATGCTTCCCGGACTATGGGGAGCGCCGCTAAAGAGTATCAGTGCCTTTACACCGCCATTATCCACTCAAGATTTCAATCTGTTTGACGGAGAAGTTACGGCACAGGTGGAGGATTATGATGAAGGTCTTATGATAGGGAGGGATCTCGGTAAACCTATTTTGCTTGACTTCTCAGGATTCGGGTGTGTCAACTGTAGAAAAATGGAAGCAGCCGTATGGACAAATCCTGAAGTGAAAAACCTTCTTGACAATGATTTCGTGTTGGTGACTCTGATGGTTGATGACAAGACTCCATTGCCCTCACCCGTTAAAGTTAAAGAAAAGGATGGAGCAATGAGGACACTACGAACTTACGGAGATAAGTGGAGTTATTTACAAAGATCTAAATTCGGTTCCAATGCCCAACCTTTCTATGTGGTGGTTAACGATGAAGGCAAACCAATGACTTCCTCTTATGGATACAATGAAGATGTTGCAGCCTATCTGAAATTTTTATTAAGCGGAATTGAAAATTACAATAAGCAGAAATAGAGGGATTTTTTCAGAATCAAAGAATTCAATAAAGAGAAATAGGGAGTGATTTGGTCCAGATTTATAGTTTTATTCATTCTATTTTTGTTAGGGAGACATGCCGGTTTTCCCTCTTCGCCACGTTATCTTGAATTGGCTGATTCAGCAGACTATTTTATTTCGAAGGAGAATTGGTCACTTGCTGAAAACAAGATAATCGAGGCACTGCGTTTAGAACCTGCCAATTTTTCAAATTCCATGTTGCTTTCTAATTTAGGTTATGTCCAGACCCAAAAAGGAGAATATGATAAGGCTGTGGAGTCACTTTCGATGGGACTTAGCTTAGCTCCCTCTTCCACTGTTTTACTTAATAATAGGGCTCACGCTTATCTTCTTTCTGATAAAATTGACAAGGCTATAATAGATCTTGACAAAAGCCTTTCTATAGATTCCGTACAGGAATGGACACTCCAGACAAGGGGTTTTATTTATCTTCAGAATAATGAAACTGATGATGCCACACGTATTTTAAAAAAATTAAGAGATAATTTTCCCGACAACTCTGCCTATTATTACGGGATGGCACTAATATGCGAGGCAAATGCAGATATGACCGAAGCAAAAAGATATTTTTCTCAAGCCATTTATAAGAATCCGGATGATGATGAAACAAGGGAAGCTTATATATTCTTTCTCATAAAAAATAATGAATACAGCGAGGCCCGTTCCGAAATCAGAACAGGCCTGGAAAAAAATCCTGAGAATGCGATGTATTATCTTTTAAGAGGGTATCTTCATAAACTAAACTATAGACTTGATGAGGCTAAAGCCGATAAAAAGATAGCCATCAGCAAAGGCCTGGATGCTTCCTATGTGTCTGCCTTCATACCTTGATAATAAAAGGTCCGATACTCAATAAATTGGGAATCGGACCTTCAGATTGTTTTTATCCCTTATTTCTTTGTTATTCCGTCACGTTTAAGCAATGCATCAACGGAGGCATCTTTGCCACGGAATTCACGGTAAAGTTCGGTAGGATCAACTGTGCCTCCGCTTTGCAACATTTTTTTGAAGCGTTTTGCCGGGGCCGGGTTAAAGACGCCTTCCTCCTGGAATGCTGCGAATGCATCAGCATCCAACACTTCTGCCCATTTATATCCATAGTAGCCCGCAGCGTATCCTCCTGAAAAAATGTGTCCGAAACTCGGAGAAGAGAAACAGCCTTCAACAACATTGAAGATTCTGACCGGATCCTGGGCCTTTTCTTCAAAAATCTCTACATTGGTTCCATCCTCAATTGGTTCATTTATTGTATGGTATGCCATATCAAGATATCCGAATCCAAGTTGTCGCATACAAGCATAGGCCGCTCCGAACTGGTTGGCATTTACAAATTTTTCAATTAACTCAGCAGGAATTTTGTCCCCGGTTTGATAATGGCGAGCAAATCCATCAAGAAACTCTTCTTCTGTCAGGAAATTCTCATTGAACTGAGAAAATAATTCCACAAAATCGTGATAAACATTTGTTCCACTCAGACTTGCATAAGTTGCCTGGGATGATAGTCCATGGAGCGCGTGTCCGAATTCGTGGAGGAATGTTTCTACTTCATAAGGAGTCAGCAATACCGGCTCATCACCCACGGGCTTTGAGAAGTTGGTTACTATTGAGATTAAGGGTATTTCCCGGTTGCCATTATCATCTTTGGTTTCTCCCCTAAACTCGGTCATCCATGCCCCGGGAGCCTTACCTGCTCTGTAATAAAAATCGGCATATAATAAACCCAATAAAGAACCATCAGACTCATATACCTCAAAGACTTTCACATCGGGATGGTAAACCGGGATTTCATTATTTTCCTTGAAAGTGTATCCGTATAATCTGGTGGCAAGACCCAAAACTCCGTCTATAGTATGATTGAGATCGAAATAAGGCTTCAGATCTTCATCATTGAAAGCATATCGATCATTTTTTAATTTATTAGCCCAATAACTGTAGTCCCACGGCATAAGAATGAAATCATGGCCCTGAGTTTGTCGTGCATAATTCTCAATCTCCTTGATTTCACCTTTCATCGGTTCCGTATAGTTCACCCTCAGCTGCTCCAGCAGATTCATTACTTTTTCCGGTGTGGAAGCCATTGTGCCCTGCAACTGGTATTCTGCAAAATTATTTTTCCCCATTAGTTTAGCCAGTTCCAAACGTGTGTTGGCTATATCAATAAGAACCTGAGTGTTGTCAAATTCTCCACCCACATTCCTTGAATTATATTTCTGATAAAGTTCTTTTCTTTTTTCTCTATTGTCGGCATATTTCATAAATGGAGTGTAAGAGGGACCGAATACAGTGAAGAGATAAAGATTTTCATTATCAGATTCGCCATTAGCCTCGAAAGCAGCTTTAGCCTCACTTCGAGCGGCAGCCTTAATATCTTCAGGTAGGCCTTTGGTTTCTTCCTCAGTCACAAAAATCCTCTTATCTGGTGAAGACATTTCATTTGTGACGTTTTGTCCGAATTTCACAGTTAAATCAGAGAGTTTCTGATTAATTTTTCTGAACTGTTCCCTTTTCTCTCCCTCAAGATTAGCGCCGCTTTCAGCAAAACTTCTGTAAGTTTCATCAATCAGTCGCAAAGCCTCGGAACTAAGGTCTGTTCTTTCACCTTTTGAATCATATACTTTCTTTATTCTATCCCAAAGTTTATGGTTGAGAAGAATATCTGTGGAATGATGGGACAACTCAGGTGTGACCTTTGCCATTGTATTCATAATGGCGGTGTCTCCTAATGCAGATTCCAGATTGCTAAGAGTCAGAATGGCACGATTGAGCACTTTCCCGCTTCTGTCGAAGGCAGCAATTGTGTTTTCAAAAGTTGGTTCTTCTTTGGAATCAGTAATGGCAGCAATCTCTTCATTTTGTAGCTTTATGCCTTCCATCACTGCTTCTTCCATATCCGCAACTGAAATTTTGTCGAAAGGAATGGCTTCATAAGGAGCAGTAGACTTCTTTATCAGTGGATTGTTGGTGCCTCCGGAGTCGCATGAAGACACTACTGTCAAAAGTGACAAAAATGCAAAACTGTTCATTATAAGTGTTTTCATTACTAAATTAATTATTGGTAGAATTAAAGAAACCGGATCTCAGGAGGGATCCGGTTATCTGTTATAGGTGAAAAAATACAACAAGCGGAAATTTAATTTCTAAATTGAGTCGCTCGCTATTGAATCCTTCAATATTATTAAGCTTCAGCCTTAGCTTGAGCACCACGAGCAGCACGAGTAAGCTGAACGGCGCAAACCACAGCATTCTTAGCATTCATCAATTCCAGACCATCGAAATGAAGATCGCCCACTGCAATACTCTTTCCGAGACCAAGATTGTCTACATTAACCACGAGACGTTCAGGAATTTGATCGTATATAGCTTTTACCTTAAGTTTTCTCATGGAGAGTTGGAGCTTACCACCGGCCTTAACACCTTCAGCATGGCCTTCGATCTGAACCGGCACCTCCATTACAATCGGTTTATCAGGACCAACCTCAAGAAAATCGATATGAAGCACAGTGTCTTTCACCGGTTGGAACTGAAGATCTTTCATAACAGCTTTACGCTTTTCACCATTTAGCTCGATATCAATTTCGAAGATATCGGGAGTGTAGATGAGTTTTCTTACATCTTCTTCCTTAACGGCAATATCTGTAGAAATTATGCCTCGGTTTTTCTTGAGATTCTTGTCGGCAACTTTACGTCCTTTAGAATCTTTGACAACGTCTATCTCTACGAGTCTTTCTCCGGGTTTAAGACTACCGGTAAAGGGGAGATCTACAATCTTACCACCATTCAATACTGCGGGGATTTTACCCTCGGCACGCAAAGCTTTTAGAGACTTCTTGCCAACTTCAGGACGAGCTTCGGCCTTTAATTCAAATTTTTTCATCGTTTTGTTGTGTTACTCAAAATAAGTTTTTACAAATTTCCCATCACACGGAATGCTTTTCCAGGCGTTAACCCGGAAAAGCATTGCAAAGTTAAATAAAATACGCTTATTGCACAAAAATTATGCCTTAATTTAAAATGCAATATGTAAAATAGACACCGTTGAAAGTGGAGTAGACCCTTGCAAACTGCTTTATGAATTTCAAGGAAGAGTCTTTAGGCGACTTGCCCGCTTTTACTTGCTCTCCACTCAAAGTTAAATGAGAGGAATCGTTTGTCATAGGCAGGTGATTTTGATGATACGTTTGATTAGTTGCAGGAAAATTATAAATATACCTAACAAACGTATTAAATCACGTTTTATTGCCTTTTCAAATCATCCTTTTTTATGGTTTCTTCTTTTTTAAGCAGTTAGCACAATTTCTTTTTCTTCTGCAAGCCTTCGGAGGTTGAGTATGGCATATCTCATGCGTCCGAGAGCAGTGTTGATGCTTACTCCGGTCATTGCAGCAATTTCTTTGAATGAGAGGTTTTGGTAGTATCTCATATTTAAGACTTCCCTTTGTAGAGGAGGGAGTTCCTGAATAAGGTGTTTGATATCCTCACGAATCTGGTCGGAGACAAGCATGTCTTCTATGGTAGCCTCGCAAAGTTCCTTTCTGTTAAGGATATCTACTTCCTCAAGGTCTGCGCTCTGATGATTTTCTGATTTCTCCTGACGGAAATAATCTATGATTAGGTTATGGGCTATACGTGAAATCCAGGCCGGGAACTTCCCATTTTCAGTGTATCGGCCCTGCTTGATTGTCAGAATAGCCTTGACAAAGGTTTCCTGGAAGATATCGTTGGCGATGTCTTCGTTCTTGATGATTCTCAGGATGTAGTTGAAGATTCTTTCCTGATGCCTTTTAAGTAGAATGTCAAATGCGTCGTTGTTCCCCTCAGCGTACAGTTTGACCAATTGTTCGTCGGTCAGTTTGGTTTTCTTTGCCATCTTTTTAATCTTGATTGTTGCGTAAAGTTGTTTCGATAGGCAAGTAGGTATTTTTTCTTTGGATTGATTAATGTTAATTTTATTTCGCTATTACGTTGCAAAATTAGACAAAATTTGAGCCAAAAACAATATTCGTCGACTTAAAAAAAGTTAAACACACAATAAATTGATAAATCTTCTGATCTTTTTATAATTGACTGATTTCTTATCGCATAATGGGGTTAAAATTTTAACCTAATTTTTTGTGAACTTCAAAGTTAGCCAATTATTTTCTTCTTTCTCTGCCACCAGGGAAAAGCCATTTTTTAAGGCCCCATCTAATATAGTTTCCCTGTCTTCAGTTAGGAACCCGCTTAACAATAGTATGCCTCCGGATTTAAGATATTTTTTATAAACACTGATGAAGGAAGTGATCACATTTAAATTAATATTTGCCAGGAATATATCGGAAGGAAGGAGATTTTCGAGCGCATGATCGTCACCAACTATCATCTTGCAATCCACATTGTTAAGCCGGACATTTTCCCGAGCATTTTCAATAGCGAATTCATCGATGTCAATGCCTATGGTTTCTCCGGCTCCAAGTTTTTTTGCAATAATAGCAAGGATACCGGTGCCGGTGCCCATATCGATTACGGTCTTCCGGCTTAGATCCTCCTCCATAAGCATTCGCGCCATTCCGGAGGTAGTTGCGTGATGTCCTGTGCCGAAAGCCATCTTAGGGTCTATAATGATTTCTATGGGTGCGGAAGGGTAATCTGTATGAAAAGAAGATCTTACCACTAATTTATCATCAATCAGAATCGGTTTGAAATAATTTTGTTCCCACTCCTTATTCCAGTCTTGGCCCTGAATGAGTTTACTTTCCAATGAAAGATTACAACTGATAGGGAAATTTTCGATTAGGTTTTCTAATTCTTTAAATCTGAATTTATCATTTCTGACATAGGCTGTAAGTCCTTTCTCATCAGGCAAGAAGGATTCAAAATCTATATCGGCAAGAAATGCAGCAAGGAGATCTGTGATGGTTTCATCGCAAGGATTGGCATTAATCCTCACTTCCATATAATCATACATATAATATAAATTTATGGCAAATTTAGCCATTTATTCTTAATAAATTAAGTAATTTTGCGTTTGCAATTAAAGAAGAAAAGAAAATAAGGAAAAATTATGTTGAAACCAGTAAAAAAGACCATCAAGCTAAACGATGGCCGTGAGATTACAATCGAGACCGGCAAATTAGCAAAACAAGCTGATGGCGCCGTGGAAGTGAGAATGGGCAACACGATGTTGCTCGCCACGGTATGTTCGGCACAGGATGCCAAT
>JAFLTR010000064.1 GCA_022509205.1 Muribaculaceae bacterium
TTATTGTTTATGACATACAGCTAAGACTAATATTCAAAAAATCATTTGCGTTAATTGAAATATTACATTAATTTTGTTTTTCGAATAATATAATATAAGAAGTATTATGAAAACGACAAATACCATTCGCATCCCTAACCCATCGAAGGAGTTAGTCGCTTTCATTGAGGATGCACAGAAGCAAAAAAAAGAACGTATGGAAAAAATCTGTGAAAAATATCGCAGATTAATCAAAGGATAATGGATACAATTGAAACTTTAATACCCGACAATAAGGGCAATCATCTGGTGGTTGTCCTTTATTTTTATGATAATTCCAATAAACTTAACGCCTTTCAAATTCCTCCTGAATTTCATGATATAGAAATAGCCGATATAAATATCAATAAACTTGATATCCACCACCCATTATCCTTATCGGCTTTTAACAGAATGTGTGATTGGCTCATTGAACAATTTATGCTATACCCACATTCAATTTTCTCTTTTATATGTTCATTGGAGCCTTTAACAACTCATCATAACCGGTTATCCTCAGAACAATATAGATGGAGTCTATTTGAGATATTATTTAAAAGGAATATTTCTCGATTAGAAAAATTAGGAATTCACTCTAAGAAAATAATTGTAGGAAAGGACGATTATCAAACTGATGCCCGTGTATTCTATAGAGACAAACATGCTCCCATAGTAAGTATTGTAGAATCACACATTAAAGAAAAATACAGGGATTAAAATTTTATTACAACTAAGCCCACTTTCGTGGAATCACGAAAATGATCAAACCTTAAATATATCTTTTCAATTATCAATTCAAAATTATGCTAAAAAAGAAAAGAAAAACACGAAATCACGTTTGTGCGTAATTTCGTGCGTAAATTTTGTAACTACTTAGTTTTTCAATAGTCTTTGTGGAGCATACGAGACTCGAACTCGTCACCTCTTGACTGCCAGTCAAACGCTCTAGCCAGATGAGCTAATGCCCCTTATTTTTTGCAAATTTAATCTATTAATTCCGATTTTCCAAAAAAAATGTTAACTTTGAAGGGGATAAGGCGTGCAGCCCGGTTCTCTATGTAGTTATATATCTGTTTAACAGTTGATTAACTGCCGAATGAAAAAGCCGCAGCCCGATTTCCTCGATACGAAAAAACCTTAAAATAATATACTGCCATTATGAGTAAACCGTATGTTCTGGGTATCGATATAGGTGGTACCAATACTGTGTTTGGAATTGTGGACGCTCGCGGACAAGTGATTGCAAGCGATTCAATCAAAACCAAAAAACACACAAATTTCGATGATTATATAGAGGATCTTCATTCGGGCGTGAAGAGGCTTCTTGACAAACATGATGCTGAAGATAAGATACAGGGAATCGGTATCGGTGCACCGAATGCAAATTATTATACAGGAGAAATACTTAATCCGCCGAACCTGCCATGGGGTCCGGTAATTCCGCTGGCTGAGAAAGTGAGCCAAGTTTTCGGGGGGTTACCTGTGGCTGTCACCAATGATGCAAATGCTGCCGCATTGGGAGAAATGACCTACGGGGCTGCCAGAGGTATGAAGGATTTCATTATGATCACTCTCGGCACAGGCGTCGGTTCGGGTATAGTAGTAAACGGACAACTTGTATATGGCCATGACGGTTTTGCAGGTGAGTTGGGCCATCTTATCGTTAAGCGTAACAACGGCCGCGTTTGCGGTTGCGGACGTACCGGTTGTCTCGAAGCTTATTGCAGCGCAACAGGAGTGGCACGCACGGCCAGGGAATTCCTCGAAGTCAGATCCGAACCTTCCACGCTGAGAGATCTTCAGATTGAGGATATCACATCTAAAGATGTGTATGACGCAGCAGTAGCCGGCGACAAGATGGCTATAGATATCTTCAATTATACAGGCACTATCCTTGGTGAAGCATTTGCTGACATGGTTTCCTTTACGTCTCCCCAGGCTATCATACTCTTCGGCGGCCTGGCAAAGAGTGGCGACCTTCTGATGAAACCCCTTCAGGATGCCTTCGACAAATCTGTGATGCCAGTCTTCAAGGGTAAGACCAAGATTGTGCTCTCCGAGCTTAAAGAGAGCGATGCAGCTGTGCTGGGAGCTTCAGCTCTGGGATGGGAAGCCGGCAACAGAGTAGACGTTACAGAGGCCGGAGCTTAGAGATAATGCGCGTAATGTGGAAATTAGGGATTGTAAATGTATCGAGTGAATTAGTAGAAAAATTAAAGTTTAGAGTATAAAATACAATGAAAAAAAGTCCCCTTCAGAGAGTAAGGTCTGAATATCAGCCTAAACTTCCGAAAGCCTTGCAGGGCCCTGTGAAGGTCAAGCTGGGAGAAGCCACCGAGTCAGTGGCAGACCAGGAAGAGATCAAGAAACTGTTTCCGCACACTTACGGTATGCCCGTAGTGCAGTTTGAGTCGACAGATGAGCCCGAACGAGTTGAGGAACCCTTCAATGTCGGTATCATTCTTTCGGGAGGACAGGCTCCCGGCGGCCACAATGTGGTAAGCGGTATTTTCGACGGTCTCAAACGCCTAAATAAAGAGAACCGTCTTTATGGTTTCCTGATGGGTCCTTCCGGTTTCATCAATCATCAGTATATGGAACTGACAGCAGGCTATATCAAGGAATACAGAAACACCGGCGGATTCGACATTATCGGTTCCGGACGTACGAAACTCGAAACTCCGGAGCAATTTGAAGAGGGCCTGAAAGTGTTAAGAGAGCTCAATATCAAGGCACTTGTGATAATCGGAGGAGACGATTCCAACACTAATGCCGCTGTGCTTGCCGAATATTATCAGAATATCGGAGCCGGAGTGCAGGTGATCGGTGTGCCCAAGACTATCGACGGTGACCTCAAGAACAAATGGATCGAGACTTCTTTCGGTTTTGACACCGCTTGCAAAGTATATAGCGAAGTGATCGGTAATATTCAGAGAGACTGTAACTCAGCTAAGAAATATTATCATTTCATCAAGCTGATGGGTCGAAGCGCATCTCATATCGCTCTTGAATGTGCTCTCGAAACCCAACCGAATGTCTGCCTGATTTCAGAGGAAGTTCTTGCCAAGAGAATGACCCTAGACAACATAGTTAGCTATCTATGCTATGTGATCGCCGAGAGGGCTAAATTAGGTTGGAATTTCGGTACCGTACTTGTGCCTGAAGGCCTTATCGAGTTTATCCCCTCCATGAAAGACCTTATTTCCGAGCTCAACGACGTGTTGGCAGAAAAGGGAGGCGAACTGGAAGGACTGGAACCTCACGAGAAACTCGAAAAGATCGAGAAGATGCTCTCTCCGGCCAATGCCGACCTTTACAAATCGCTGCCTCGTCATATCGCTCGTCAGCTCAGTCTCGAACGCGACAGCCACGGCAATGTGCAGGTATCACTCATTGAAACTGAAAGCCTCTTAAGTGAAATGGTTGCCAAACGTCTTGCCGAGATGAAGGAAAACGGACAGTATGCAGGTAAATTCTCCGCTCAACACCATTTCTTCGGTTATGAAGGCCGCTGCGCCGATCCCACCAACTTTGACGCAGACTACACCTATGCGCTCGGATTCAATGCTGCGATGCTTATCAATGCCGGGCTTACCGGATATATGAGTTCCGTCAGAAACCTCACAGAGAAAAGCGAGGAATGGATTGCCGGCGGTATCCCCATCACCATGATGATGAATATGGAGAAACGCCACGGCCACATGAAGCCTGTGATCCAGAAAGCCCTGGTAAACCTCAACGGACGCCCGTATCTGAAGTATGCCTCAATGAGGGAAACCCTGGCTCTGAACACGCTTTACCAATATCCGGGCCCGATCCAATATTTCGGCCCGTCCGAGATTTGCGACCGCCCGTCGATGACACTTCTTCTCGAGCATGACAAGGAGGTGTGATATCTTATTTACCAATAAATATTTGGGCCGGATTTAACTTCCGGCCCTTTTTTATTGTTATATTTTTAAAGATAAATATTAAAAAACTATAAGATTATGAAAAAAGGTATTTTGTTAGGCTTATTGGTTGCTTCGGGTTGTTTCCTTTCTTGTCAGGGTCACCAGAAGCAGGCTGCCATTCCGGATGAAGAGAGAGTGGAAATGACTCCCAATGAAGTCGTCGATGTGCCCTCCTATAAGATTGAAAACAATCGTATAATTCCCACTGACGGCCGACCGATGATTGTGGATTTTTCAGCTACATGGTGTCCTCCTTGCCGCCAACTGAAACCTATATTCGAGAAACTTGCAGAGGAATTCAGGGGCAGAATCACATTTGTCACTATCGATGTGGATGAGAATCCTGAACTTGCCCAGGCATACGGAGTGCAAAGCATTCCGATGATGGTTTTCCTTAATAAAGATGCTCAGGTGCAAAATACTATTGTAGGCTTCCAGAACCGCGACCAGTTGTTAGCCGCCATCAACACCTATTTTGGCTTCTAACGAGGCATTCTGCCCATCATCCTACGTTCCCCACCTCCTCTTGTGGAGGCTCCCCTTGTAGGAGCTCCCGGAGGAGGACCCATAAACATATCGCTTTCACCATCCGGACCTTTCGTTTTCTTCTTCAGGGAATTGAAACTCCAGGTGAGTGAAAAGAGCACATAGCGGGTTAGATCGTTGTATTCTGAATCGACGATCGAACTCGCATTCATTGTGCGGGATATATTCTTCTTTTGATGAAGGATATCGTAGGCTTTCACCGAGAAAGTAAGGGATTTGTCGCTGAGGAATGAATACGAGAGCTGGGCATTCCAAAGCCATTGGTTGATATTATATCCCTGTGTATATCCCGAGTTGGCAGCAAAATTCAGATCTGTGGTAAGGTCAAGGCCGAAGGGAAGATAGAGAGAGGCATCTGCCGAAAATCCGTAAGACTGAGTCCGGCGATTGGCCTGATCGGGCAAGGAATTATGAATATTGCTCAGAGAGTAATTCGGATTCAGAGATATCTGGAAAATATCGGAAGAGAAAGTGATTCCCGCAGAAGGGGAGAGAGTAATATTATCGGAACGATTGAAATTACCGTTGATATATCCCGGTGAGGAGGAATAACGTGAGTTGAGGCGTGCGTTAAATCTCCATTTCTTGTTAGAGAACGGTCCTGTGTACATTCCCATAAAAAATAGATTCGTATTGCCATTGACGTTAGAATAGGTTGTGACTCTTCCACCGGTCTCTGAGTCGGTAATTGTGCGCGATACAATCGTATTCAAAGCATAAGAAGCATTCACCATAAGCATAACCGACTGCTGTCGGTCGGCATCATAATGATTGAAATTTAAGCCGATACTTTGTGTGAAAGTCGGTTTCAATTCCGGATTACCTATTTTTATATTAAGAGGATCGGATACATCGGCCACAGGTTGAAGTTGCGACATCGAGGGCTGGGAAGTCCGGGCCCTGTAGTTTGCCCTCATTGAACTTCCATTGGCGAATTTCACCCTAATATTGGCAAAAGGAGCCACATTCCACACCCAACGAGTAGGGATATCCCTCGCTCCGTTGATCAGATCATGGCTCGAGGATGATGATGGTGAAAATAGCAGACCAGCCTCCAGGTTAAGAGTCTTGCTCACCTTTTTATATCCCACCTGAAGCTCCTGAGTGAAAAATTTGTTGCGGAAACTGTTGCTCAGGTCCGGGTCGAACTCCAGCCATTCGGGGAGATGGAAAGTTGGGAAATCCGGGATTAAACCATCTTCAGGTTCCGGCAGATTATAGGTGAGTTGATCGGCATTGTTCCATTGATACCTTGTGCGATAAGAGAATGTCATGAAATTTCCACGGAGTGGATTTCCAAGAGGTTCCGTCCAAGTGATTCTGCCCTCCACGGAATTTGAATAATTCTTATTGTCGAGATAGCGGTAAAGTTCCTCATCCATGTCATTCAGTAGAAAATACTGGATATTGCTCCAGGTAAGTCCCCTCTGGAGGGTAGAGGAAAATGTGTATTGCACATTCAGGCTTAATGCACGGCCCGGTTTCTCGGCAAACTTATGATTGAAAATCAAGTTTCCGCTTGTCTGGAAACTTTTGCCGCGGTTGGTCTGGTAATTAAGGTTCTTATTTACCGGAGATCTCATAGGGTCGCCTGCCTGGAGGAAAGAGGAATCCGTTCTTTCAGTGTCGCGGAAATTCATGGAGAATCTGGGACGAAAATCCAGCACATTATTCTCATCTATATTCCATTGAAGACGAAGGTCGGCATTAAGGTTATTACCCTTGTCTTCATTGATCGATCCGGCGTTCTGATAGCTTACGGAATCAGGGAAAAGATACTGCGTAGATGATTTTTGAGTGCGTTTTGTTGTAGAATGTGTGTAAAGAAGATTACCGCCAATACGGAAGATTTCCTCATGACCCACATTGAAGTTCATTCCAAGCCGTTGGGCTGTCGTGATACCGCCGGAACCTCCGAAATCCCGGAAACGTCCCCGGCCACGGTCGGTGAATCCGTTTTCATTTATATTGTTGAGACCTCCGAGTATGGTGACCTGATTCCCATTATGGAAATTGTTGATTACGAAACTGCCGCTATATTTGTCGTCGATGCCATAGCCGGCCGAAATATTGCCAAACCATCCGTTGTTCATATCTTTCTTGACACGCAGATTGATCACGGTTTCTTCCTCTCCATCATCGATGCCGGTGAGACGTGCCAGATCGCTTTTACGATCAATCACCTGCACCTTGTCAACCATATTTGCAGGAAGATTTTTTGTGGCCATCTGCGGATCATCAGCAAAGAACTCCTTTCCGTCTATAAGTATTTTTGTGATTGATTTACCGTTGGAGGTTATCGACCCGTCCGAGCCGACTTCAACTCCAGGAAGTTTTTTGAGCAGTTGGTCTACAGTGGAGTTGGTCGATGTATGGAAAGAATCGGCATTGAATTCTATTGTATCCTGTTTAGCCACAACAGCTGCCCTAACTCCGGTCACAACAGCTTCTTTGAGCAATATTGCGCTTTCCGAGAGTCGTAGATTTCCCAAATTCAGAGACTCATCCGGCTTGGTGATGTCAAG
The DNA here is from genome assembly GCA_022509205.1 of Muribaculaceae bacterium. GTDB lineage: Bacteria > Bacteroidota > Bacteroidia > Bacteroidales > Muribaculaceae > Lepagella. Next base: position 7,043 of record JAFLTR010000064.1, read on the forward strand.
ATATTTGATCACTGTGTCCATACCTGTCATGGAGACAGTGAGAGCATATTTCCCCTCTTTGATATTCGGAATTTTGAAATCACCGTCAATATCGGAAACTTTCAGGTCTATCTTCGTGGAGTCTGGAAGCGCCGTTAATAAAAGGGAGGCTCCCGGAAGAGGTGAGTTTTCAGAATCAACTATTTTGCCTGTTATGTCGGCAGCTTGTGCCAATAAAGAAAAAAAACATAGAAAAGACAGGCCGGAAAATAATCTTATTAATAATCTTGAACGCATTATGGAAAAAGAATTTATGACCCTTTTCAATTATAGCTTAGGGTCTTACCATAATAAGACCTGACTTATTTATAAAGGTTTAAGAGGCTGTCTCATTTTTGACAAAAATTGCAGAGCGGGCTCAAATAAGAGTTTAATTTACCTGCGTCGGGAGTAATAATGAATAAAAAAGGGTGAGGACTCTCCCCGAAGGGAAAATCCTCTGAAATTGGGGTTGGAAATTGGGGTGGGTGGAAGATGGGGCTCGAACCCACGACCTACGGAACCACAATCCGCCGCTCTAACCAACTGAGCTACATCCACCATGTAAATGCAATTCGGAAATCTTCCTTTTTGCAGTGCAAATTTAATCTAAAAAATTCAATACACAAAGGAAAAGGGAGAAAAAAAGGGGAACAACTCTCCATCCCCCCGAAAATCCCAGAACCCCCATATTC
>JAFLTR010000065.1 GCA_022509205.1 Muribaculaceae bacterium
CATATACGAACGAATTATAAGAAGGAAGCGACTGCCGATAGGTTTAATGTGCCTCAAGGAATCAATGATATGATCGATAACTTAATGTTCGGTGGTCCTGAAGCCACTCCCAAGTCAAAGAATTTCTCTTCTTTTTTCATTGTGGAGGGTAGAATTGTAGAAGATCCTGAAGAAGTGGCAGACGTTAGGAGTGCGGTAATCAACGACTATCAGGAATACCTCGAGGAAGACTGGGTTAACAACCTGCGTAAAAAACATAAACTGGAGGTGAACAACAAAGAATTAAAGAAGATAAAGACACTTGTTGATCGTCAATAAACAATTCTCCGTGCGTCCCATCATAGTGGTTATAGCATTAGCTATCGGCTTTGTTTCCCTTTCTTGCTCTCACAGGGAGGAGAAGAAAGCTAACGAGCTACTGCGCTATGGAGAAAACATAATAACCCTTGAAGAAGTTAACGAACTTATTCCCGGCGGACTATCTCCTGCTGACAGCGCGGCTCTTTTTCATAAGATCATTGAGGGATGGATAAGAGAAAATGTACTCGCGGCTCTTGCGGAAGAAAGGCTTTATGATTTGGCAGCTATTGACCGAAAAGTCTCGGATTATCGGAATAGTCTTATTGTGCAGGAATATCTAACTCGAATGAGAGAAAGCCATGTGGCACATATCGACGAAGATAAAATCCGGGAGTATTATAATCAGTATAGGCAGGAACTTAAACTTGAAGTGCCTCTCGTCAAGGGAATTTTCATAAAGATAAATGCGGAGTCGAATGGGCAGGAGGAAATCAAGCAACTTTTGACTTCAGATGATCCTGAAAGTATTGACCGTCTTGAGCAGCAGTGGCTTGACCGGGCAATTGAATACAATTATTTCAAGGACAAATGGATCGACTGGGAAACAATCCGAGGTCTGATACCTTACCGTTTCGGAGACCCGGACAAATTTCTTGCAGAGAACCAATATTTTGAAACTCGTTACGGAGATTGTGCCTACTATCTCCGTATTTCCGATTATATGCCCACCGGAGAAATACAGCCACTTGAGTTTGCCCGTAATTGGATTACGGAAGTGTTGACTCAGGGAGAACTCTCAGAATATGAGAATACCCTTGTGGCCTCACTTGTTAAAAAAGCTATCGGAGACCATAAACTTGAAGCTTTGGGATATGATCCTCTGAAACATGAATTAAAACAAGGGAAATGATGAATCCTAAAAAAATTAATATTTTGAAAAGGGTAGGACTTGCCTCTGTTGTGGCTCTTCTTGCCCTTCCCCTTATGAGCCAAGCTGACAAAAATGTAGTGGATGAAGTAGCCTGGATAGTGGGGGATGAAGCTATATTCCGTTCAGATATAGAGGAGCAGTATCAGCAGATGCGTTCCGAAGGTATATCAATGTCTGGTGATCCATATTGCTTTATACCAGAACAACTGGCTGTGGAGAAACTTTATCTACATCAGGCAAAGATGGACACTATAGAGGTGCCGGAATCAAGTGTGAGAAATATGGTTGACCAGCGTATAAATTTCTTTATCAGTCAGCTGGGAAGCCAGGAAAAAGTAGAAGAGTATTTCCATAAGTCCTTACCCGTGTTGCGTGAAAGTCTGGTGGAAATGATGAAAAATAATTCTATTGTTTCCCAAGTTCAAAGAAATCTTACTCAGGATGTCACTGCCACTCCCAATGAGGTCAGAAAATATTTCAATTCTCTGGATCCCGATTCCGTACCTTACGTACCGATGCAAGTCGAAGTGCAGCTTATATCTCTAAATCCTAATATTCCTCGTCAAGAAATAGAGGATGTGAAGGCTCGTTTGCGTGATTATGCCGATCGGGTGAATAAAGGAGAGGCCGATTTTTCAACACTCGCAATCCTGCATAGCGAGGATGGTTCTGCTATGCAAGGCGGTGAACTTGGTTACAACGGCAGGGCCGCTTGGGTGCCAGAATTTGCGAATGTTGCTTTCAATCTCACGGATCCAAAGAAAGTGTCTCGTATTGTTGAAACAGAATATGGTTATCATATTATTCAGTTGATTGGGAAACGTGGTGATCAAGTGAATGTGCGTCATATTCTGCTGACTCCAAAGGTGAGCTCAAAAGATCTTACAGATGCTACGAGCCGTCTTGACTCCATACGTAAAGAGATAGTGGGTGGTGCTTTCTCTTTTGAGGAAGCAGCATCCTTTATCTCACAGGATAAAGACACCCGAAACAACAAGGGAGTTATGACCAACAATAGTGAATACTCTGACCTCTACAGGAGTAGTAAATTCGAAATGCAGGACCTTCCCACAGAGATCGCCCGCCGTATTGAAAAGATGAATGTAGGAGACATCAGCGAAGCCTTCATAATGAAAAATAGTAACCATAAGGATGTGGCAGCTATTGTTAAACTATCTGAAAGAATTCCCGGACATCGCGCCAATCTTTCTGATGATTATAACCTTCTTAAAAGGATGTATGAAAACCATAAGAAAGAGACAATACTCAAGGAGTGGTTGGAAAACAAGATAAGAGACACGTATGTAAAAATAGAGCCCGGATGGCAGAACTGTGAATTCCATTACGAGGGCTGGATTAAGGAATGAAACTCCGACGCTGGTCTGTTGCCCTTATAGTGGCTATCATCACAGCCTTGTTTCTTATCGATACAGGGCTTAAAGCTTATGCTCAAATTCAACACAAACAGCAGATTCAAGAGGTAGAAGATTTCAATAGACCACGTCCGGAACGTCCTGCTCAACCTGAGATACCTCAGGTGAACAGATATCAAGAAGATAAGATATTTCTGGAATATGCCGATTCACTTTATAAGCAGACTAACCGGCGTGATACTGTTGAAAAACAGATTCTGAAGGGTAATGTGAAGTTTAGGCAGGCCGGTATGTGGATGTACTGTGATTCCGCTTATTATTATCCAACTGAAAATTCCCTTGACGCGTTTAGCAATGTCCGTATGGAGCAGGGCGATACGCTTTTTGTATTTGCTGATAAACTTTTTTATGACGGAGACCTTCATCTCGCCAAGCTTAAAAACGGTCCAACCCGAGAGAAGGTTACTTTGATTGATAAAGATGTGACGCTCACAACCGATAGCCTCGACTATGATATGAATATAGATCTGGGATGGTATACACGTTGGGGCACTATCGATGACAAGGTAAACAATCTGACTTCTCTTTATGGTGAATATTCTCCTCGTACTAAAAGAGCAGAATTCTTTCATGATGTTGTTCTAGTGAACAATAAGGATGGGTTCACTATGCTTACGGATACACTTTTCTATAGCACAGAAACTCACATAGCAGAAATTGAGAGTCGCACTCTTATACAAAGTGAAAATGATACTATTATCACGAATCTTGCCACATTCTATACAGACACCGGAGATGCAGATCTTCTATCCAGATCACTGATAATACATCGGGATTCCACCGGAAACATCATAACACTCGAAGGAGACAGCATAATCTATGATAATGCATCTCGGATAAGCCGCGCTTATATGTTTCAGGATCCTTTCAAACGGAGTAATCCGATGGTAATAACGGATACTGCACAGAAAACAACTCTCATTGGAGGATTCGGTATTTATAATGATTCAACAAAAGAGGCTTTAGCCACCATTTATCCCCTTTTAATGGAGTATTCTCAGGGTGATACACTTTTTCTGCGCGCTGATACAATCAAGACATTTATTATCACGGAAATGGTGGCTGACAAAAGAAGAAAAACAAAATCCGGGTTTCCGGAACATAATGGGCTTCCAATAGTAATGCCGGACTCTGTGAATGGAGGACTTTGGATAGATACTTCTTTTTTTTCTGTAACTATACCTTATGTTGACACTCCTCTGGTTATGCTTCTGAAAGCTGCTCCTCCTTATAAAAAACAGGAAGTTATTGCAAAAGAAATGCCGGCTCCGCAACAGGAAATAGCAACAGAATTATCTCCACTTGGGACTTCGAGGCCTGTGCCGAATATTGAATTAAGAAAGAGTACGCCTGTTTTCCCGGATATTTCGAAATTCACTGACTCGATCTCGGATATTGTTTCGGATCCTGAACTGACGGATACGCTCAAAATGAAAGAGATTGTCCGTCTGGATTCATTCAAAGTTTCTCAAAATCTCGAGAATTTTATCGACACATTGCGAAATCAACAAACATTTGACCTTGATTCCGTTCCGGATATGAATCATTTGGGGAGAGATTCTATATCTGGAATACAAAACCTGCCACATGATTCTATTTCCGAAATGTCTTTGTCGGAAGTTGAGCCAGTTGGCATGGAACAAGCTCCGGCTGTCGATTCTATTCCCTTAGAGACACATGTAGCTATAGCATATCATCGGGCACGTTTCTTCAAAAAGGATATGCAGGGGGTGGCTGACTCCATGGTATTTGTGGAACGTGATTCTATGCTATACATGTTTAGGAAACCTATTGTATGGAGCGAGGAACGACAGGTAACCGGTAACCGGATTGATGTTCATTTCAATGATTCAACAGCAGATTGGGCTTTATTGCCGGAATTCGGTCTAATGTCTGAGCATGTCGAGGAGGATTTCTATAATCAGATTTTTGGTAAGGAGATCAAGGCTTATTTCGAGAATCAGGGTCTAAGACGTATGGAGGTAAATGGCAATGTGGAAACTATTTTCCTCCCGATGGAAGAAGACTCTACTTATAACCGACTTGTTAACGCTGAAAGTTCTTATCTTGATGCTTACCTTTCGGAAAACAAGCTTGATCGACTTAAAATGTGGCCGGAAGTAAGTGGAACTGTCACACCGCTCTTCCTTGTTAAACGTGCCCAAATGTATCTGCAAAAATTTAAATGGTGGGGATTTCTTAGACCGGAGAGGGAGTGGTATGGCGACCGTTTGAAATGGGCCGATAACCTCGGTGAAGTGCCTGATGAACTTGAACAATATTTTCTGACTCCATCAGATTTCGGAGAGCCTAAATCTTTCTCCGGCACTAGGTTCACACCTCCTCCATCATCTCTTCCTGCAATACCCCGGATTAATTTGGATTCTTTGGACAATGCTTCAATATCTATTGATTCTTTAGGGGTTTCTACTGAAAATTTGATTGTGCCCGATTCCATTCAGACCGGTGTGGACTCTTCTGCTATAAAGGAAATAGAAAAAATTGAAAATCTCGGGGATGTTGAGGAATCAGAGATTAAAATGCAACAAGAGAAGGAAGAAGATGAAAAAGAAGCACTTGAAATAGAAATGCAGGTAGAGGAAAAAGATCCATTCTCCGAATCTTTTAATTTGAATAACGATAAGGATTTAATAAAAAAAGATGAGATTGGGGAGATTCCAACATCAGATACCCAGAAGGAAAGAGAGGAGGTGACAGATGAGTGATATAATAAAATTGTTGCCGGACTCAGTTGCCAACCAAATTGCAGCCGGTGAGGTTATACAGCGTCCGGCTTCTGTTATTAAGGAATTGGTAGAGAATTCAGTCGATGCTGGTGCAACAGATATTAGGATATTCATTAAAGATGCGGGCCGAACTTTGATACAGGTGGTAGACAATGGAAAGGGAATGTCGCCAACTGATGCACGAATGGCTTTTGAACGCCATGCCACTTCCAAGATAAAATCTGCCGCTGATCTTTTTGATCTTCATACAATGGGGTTTCGTGGAGAAGCACTTCCGTCAATCTGTGCTATATCTCAAATAGAGATGCGTACTAGGACCGCTGATTCACCGATTGGGACACGACTCCTAATCAATGCCACAAAAGTGGAAAAGCAGGAGGTTACATCCTGTGATCAGGGTACTAATATAATGGTGAAAAACCTCTTTTTTAATGTCCCAGCACGTAGAAAATTCCTTAAAAGTGATAATGTAGAGTTGTCGAATATCATGCGCGAGTTCGAACGTCTTGCGCTTGTCAACAACTCTGTTCGGATGAGTATAGACACAGGATCCAGGACAATTGACCTTAAACCGGGATCTTTTCGTCAGCGCATAGAAGATATCTGGAAAAATTCTCTTGACACTCATCTTATCCCGATTGAAGTTGACACTGCTCTTATTAAGATCTCCGGTTATATTTCAAGACCTGAGTATGCCAGGCGTCGCAATCCTCTTCAATATCTTATAGTAAACGGGAGAAATATGCGACATCCTTATTTTCATAAGGCTGTCGTTGGTTGTTATGAATCTTTGATAGCTCCTGACACCCAACCTTGTTATTTCTTGAAATTTGAGGTGAATCCTGATAGTATAGATGTCAATATACATCCAACAAAAAATGAGATAAAATTTGAATATGAGCAGGATATATGGCCAATACTTCAAGCCGCAGTAAAAGCGGCGCTCGGGAAATTTGGTGCTGTTCCATCTATTGATTTCACAGTAGATGTAGTGCCTGTTGCTCCTCTCGGGAAAGGTAAAGAACCAGTCCAGCCCTCTATTGATTACCCCTCAGACTACAATCCATTTGCGGGAACCCCTTATTCAAGTCAAAAGAATTACCAACAGAATAATTTCGGAAAATCCGGAAAGGCAACCTCTAATTGGGATACTCTATATGCAGATTTCATGAGAGGTGCCGGAGAAAAAGGTGAGTCCGGTTCAGGTTCTCTTATAAATAATAAAAATTTAGAGGATGAAAAGGGACCTCAACAGGGAGTCATTGACGGTTTTAAGAATAATGATACTCCGGAGAATATATGCCTTCAATTTGCCGACCGATATATAGTCACGACATCCAGGGATGGTTTATTGATTATAGATCAAAGGAGAGCACACATAAAGATTCTTTTTGAGGAATTCTATACCCGTATAAAAGGCGAGGAACATGCAACACAAGGTATGATGTTCCCGGATTCCCTTATAATTGATCCAAGCCAGCAGAATGCTCTTGATGAAATACTTCCGGAATTATTAAAAATCGGTTTCCGGATAGAGTATGAAAGTGAAAATCGTTGGAGCATTACAGGTGTGCCTTCTTTCGCTACATCCCTGGATGCCAGGGATGTGGTTATGAGAATGATCGAAAGAGTGGATGATGCGGCCCAAAACTATGGCAAAGAAGGAAATGCTACTGACCAATTGATTTCAAAAATGGCCCTTGTTATGGCTCAAAGCGCAGCTATAAACTATGGTAGGAAACTTTCTTCTACCGAGATGGAATCACTTGTCACCAGACTTTTTTCCCTTCAGGATCCTTCCTATACTCCATCGGGTCATAAAATTTTCCATCTCCTTGAAACTTCTACATTCCTATCTTTATTTAAATAATTATATGATGCTCTAACTTTATTTTTGAATCAAAATTTTTGCATAACAAAAATAGAAGAGATCATATCTCTCTTTTTAATATTTTTAAATAATATTTAACATTTTTTTATCTCTCTATTAATCAAATAATTAGATTCTATTGTGCTTCATTCTTTAGACTTTGGATATTAAATTAGTTGCATTCATTTGGTTAATTATAGTAATTTTGCACTGCTAAAAGCGCCCGGAGTCGATGCGGCCCCGGATTTTTTAGCGGACTACGAGAACAATG
>JAFLTR010000066.1 GCA_022509205.1 Muribaculaceae bacterium
ATGAGACTCGAACTCACACGGCCTAACGGCCACTACCCCCTCAAAGTAGCGTGTCTACCAATTTCACCACCTAGACAGCCTACAGATGAAAGTGCTTCATCAAAAAAAGATTCAGATCTTACTATCGGTTTGAAAGTTTTGATTCGATCTTTCAGCAAGCAAAATTAAAATAAATCTGTTACTTCTGCAAGTTGAGAATTATAAGTTTTGTGTCAACAGTTATAATTTGAGTTCTGGATAATTCCTACAGGGTTGGCTTCTAAAATACAAACAAAATGGTTTATTACCATTTTAGCATTTGAGCTCTTAATATATAGATACCTAATAAAGGAAATCAGGAGGGGATGTCCATGTAGGGGTCGTCTTTAAGCACTTTCAGGAGGCGTCGGAGACCTTCTTCGAGGCGTGATCGTGGGCAGGCGATGTTGATACGCATGAAGCCTTCACCATCTGCGCCATACATAGAACCGGGATTCAGCCACACTCCGGCATCGCGGATCAGTTTCTCCTCAAGTTCCACAGATGAGATACCCATCTTCCGGCAATCAACCCAAACCAGATAGGTGCCCTCAAGTCGAGTCACCGGATAGTCCGGCAGGTGGATTTGGAAGAAATTCACTAAAAACTCATAATTCTCAGCAAGATAATCCACCAGTTGTGCGAGCCATTGTGCCCCTTCGGTGTAAGCCTTAATTGTAGCTATAACTCCGAAAGGATTCACGTCACAAACTTCATTGATGTTTATGGCCTTGTCGATCTTACTGCGCATTTCTTCATTACGGCAGACAATATTGGCAATCTGCAACCCGGCCAGGTTGAAAGCTTTGCTCGCTGAAATACATGCCACTGAATTGGCCGCCACCTCATCAGAGAGACTGCAGAAAGGGATATATTTAAACTGCGGGAAAACCAGTTCACAATGAATTTCATCGCTCACCACAGTTACCCCGTTGCGAGAACAAATTTCATATATGCGGGTCAGCTCATTATAATTCCACACGCGACCAGAAGGATTGTGAGGATTACAAAGAAGCATAAGTTTAGCTTCCGGATCTGCGGCTCTGGTCTCAAGATCTTCGAAATCAATAGTATAGTATCCGTCGCTATAGATAAGTGAATTTTCGGAGGCGATGCATCCATTGTTTCGGATGGAAGAGAAGAAGCAATTATATACCGGAGTCTGCACAATCACTTTATCTCCGGGATGCGTGAGAGCCTTGATTATAGCTGAAATGGCCGGTACGACACCGGTAGTGTAAATGATGTCGGAGGGTTCAAACTTCCAGTTATGTCGTACGGAAAACCAATCGACCGTGGCCTTATAATATTCATTGGGGACGAGGGTATAACCGAATATACCATGGTCTACTCTCTGCCGAAGCGCCTCTATAATACATGGGGCGGTTTTGAAATCCATATCAGCAACCCAAAGCGGGATTACATTTTCCATAGCAAGCCTGTCCCACTTGGAGGAGTTGGTGTGTCGTCGGTTGATAGGGGTGTCGAATGGTGTCATAGGCGTATGTTTTTTAGTTGTTTTTTATTGTTGTTATTGCTATTAAGAGTTTACATTGCCCGGAGTTTATTGATACGTAGCATCCAGGCGCCGCTTCGCAGTCTTATAAGGAAGATCGCACCGCGGAAAGTAAGTTCCACTGCCATGGCTATCCATACTCCATGGAGGCCGAAAGAAGGGGCAAGAAGGGCTGCCAGCACTACTCTGACTCCCCACATGCTTCCGAGATTCATGAAACTTGGGATAAGAGTGTCACCTGCTCCCACGAAAGCACCGTAAGCCACAATTGAGGCGGCATACATCGGTTCAGCCCAGGCTTCAGTGCGAAGAGCAATGACCCCTAGGGAGATTATTTCATGATCACGGGTCATTATCTCCATCATCCAGGGAGCTATAAAATACATCACTGCTCCAAGCGCTGTCATCACTCCCATGCCCAGCCATGTGGAGGTCCATGCGAATTGTGTCGTGAGTTTTTTTCTACCTGCTCCGATACTTTGGCCGACGAGAGTGGTGGTGGCGTCGCCGATACCATATCCGGGCATATAGCATATACTCTCAGCTATGACCGCGAAAGCATTGGCAGCGATGGAGGCAGCTCCAAGGGGAGCTACAATAATCGTGATCATAACCTGAGCTCCCGAGGTGAGAAAACGTTCTATGCCCAAAGGGAATCCGATATGGAATGCACGTTTCATGCAACTCCTTTTCAATCTGAAACTTCCTTTCTCGCCCGTGAGTTTCATTTCCCGAGTGAAGAATATTAGTTTCACGAGCATTATGACAGCTCCGACACCTTCGGCAATGGATGTGCCGAGAGCTGCTCCCCATACCCCGAAACCGAATCCGGGCATCGTCACAGAATGGCCTCCCCAATTTAGTTGGCGGGTAGGGAATATCAGAAAGAAATTGAATAGAACATCAAGTATGCACATTAGAGTGCCCACCATTCCCGGGAAGAGGAGATTGCCGCTGCTACGGAGCATACCGGCCGCAAGGTAGCTGAACTGGAACAGAGGCATGGCTGCCACTGTGATAAGAAAATAAAGAGTGGCATTATGTCTTATGGCGGGTTCTCCACCGAGCCAACGAGGCAGATCCCAGCTAATCGCCACACCGATTGCAGCCATCAGTAAGCTGTAAAAAATAGCGGCCACAAGTGCCTGTCGCAATACCTCCCGGGCTCCCTTGGGATTTCCGGCACCGAGCAGATGGGCTACCTGCACGGAGAATCCCACTGAGCAGGCGGAGCATAGACCGAAGAAAATCCATGTGGATGTGGTGACAAGACCTATGGATGCAGCCGGCAAAGCACCAAGACTTCCCACCATTGATGCATCGATATATTGCATCACAATGGCCGAAATCTGGGCTACTATTGCCGGTATACTCAAAGAAACAGCCAGACGGAGCTGTTCAAGTCTCCCCACAGGCTGTTTCCCTTGTATGACGTCGGCTAATTCACGCTTCTCCTTGAAAAGAAAATTCAAATCGGTTTCCGGATTACTTTTCCACGTTAGACTTCACCTGTCTCTACAATCTGATTACATTTTGAGCTTTACTTCCTTACGACTATTTCGCAATTGGCAGGCTTCTTGACATTTTCGTCGATGATGACTTCACCAACTTCATCACACACGATCTTTCCACTCCGGGGATTTTTGATGCTTGTGACCTTCCCCTTGATTTCGGCATGGACATCGGAATATTCGAAACAAAGGTCGGCATCCTCATCGAAGGTGCAATTCTCCAGTATGAGATTGGTAGCGTAGCAAAGGGCCTGAGTCCCCCCTATACGGCAGTTTACCAGTCGAAGATTGTTGGAATACCATCCGAGATATTCGCCGGTGACATAAGAGTCATAAATAGTTACGTTGTCAGTGTTCCAGAAAGCATCCTTACTGTAGATGACAGCATTTCTAATCACCACATTCTTACAATATTGGAAGGAGTAATTGCCGTTTTGCTTATAATCATCTATATCAATATCGGATGAATGAATGAAGAGATAGTCGGCTTTATCGGTTTCAACTTTACGGAGAGTTACGTTGCGGCACATCCAGAGGGTTTCGAGAGCGTTGGGGAATCTGGAATTCCTCACCTCCATGTTGTCCATTTCACGGAACATCTTGGGAGCCTCTACTAAAGTGTCTTCCATTAGCATATTCCTCGAATACCAGATAGCCGCACGGCCACCTTCCGTGAAGAGGCAGTCTTTAATTTTAAAGCCATCTGTTTCCCAGAAAGGATATTTTCCTTCAAATCTGCAATGGATTGCCTCGATGTTGCTACATTCCTTAAGGGCGCTTTCGCCCGCATGTATGGTGACGTTTTCGAGCCTTAAATCATGAGAAGCATAAAGGGGACGTTCCCCTCCGAATTCTTCATTACTGATTGTCTTCATGATATATTGGATTAAAATAATATGCAAAGGTAAATAATAACAAAGCATTACACAATATTATAGGGCAATAACATAATTCACAATCGGGGTGAGTTTCCCGCTGCTTTCGAAGTCGATATAACTCATAACTCAAAAAAAATAGGATATAAATTGTGATTTTAACAAATTGGGAGTAATTTTGAAGGCAATGTGATGCAATTTGATGAACGCAACCGAACAGTTACATAAAATCCGGGAGAGCCTTAAAGATAAAGGAGTGTATGCATTCCTTCATATTCTTATCCTGGTGCTATCTGTGTTTCTGGTGGTAAGAATTTCCATCGATACTTTCCATAACGAGGCTTTCTACTTGGAACGTAAGTTCTTGCGTTTTCAATTCTGGATATGTATAGTTTTTCTTTTTGATTTCTTTGTGGAGTTTTTTCTGGCCGACAACAAATGGCGTTACATCCGTAACCGGTTTATCTTCTTTCTTGTGTCGATCCCATATAACTCCATCATATCTTTTTATGGCTGGACTTTCACTCCGCAGTTGACGTATGCATTACACTATATTCCATTGATTAGAGGCGGCTATGCGATGTCGATAGTGGTGAGCTGGTTTACCTACAACCGAGCCACCGGCCTGTTTATTTCCTATCTTGCCACCCTGTTGTTTACCGTCTATTTTGCATCGCTTGCTTTCTATGTGTTCGAGCATAATGTCAATCCACTTGTGAAAGACTATCAGGATGCGTTATGGTGGGCCTGTATGGATGCCACCACCGTTGGATCGAATATCGTGGCAGTTACGCCGGTGGGAAGGATACTGTCAGTATTGCTTGCAGCGCTCGGTATGATGATGTTCCCGATCTTTACTGTTTATGTAACCAACCTTCTGACCCGAACCAAACAACAAGGAGAATCTATAGATGGGCCTGTTTTCTACAATACTCCGGCCGACAGTAGCGTTTCTGGTGCAACTTCAGGAACAGAGTCATCAACAGCCCCGACAACATCAGCAGCACCATCGACTTAGAATCAACCAACAAACAAAAATATGGACTTTCAACAAGAGGCGCAGGAAGTGCGTCAAGATTTACAACAAGATTTAAAGCGGCCCACAGTAAAGGAATTCCCGCGCACATTATTGCGTGGAGTGGGTCAAGTGATGTTCCAGGACAACATGTGGACCGGTATTCTCTTCCTCTGCGGAATTATCTGGGGAGCATATATGGAGGGACAGGGCCTTGTGTGCTGGGGTTGCCTGGCAGGAGTGTTTGTGTCAACACTGACAGGCTATATCCTTCGTCTACCCGATCAGGGAGGAGCTCAGGGATTATGGGGATTCAACGGAGCTCTGGTGGGTTGCGCGTTCCCAACTTTCTTAGGTGCCACAGTCTGGATGTGGATAGGCCTTATCCTATGCGCGGCTCTTTCCACAGTTGCCAAGTCAGGCATGGACAATATCCTCGGGAGATGGAAAATATCCTCATTTACATTCCCCTTTGTAGCCACTACATGGATTTTCCTCCTTTCTGCCCGTGTATTCAGCGGTTTCCCGCCGGTAGATATGGGAAGTCCGGAATTCCCCCATGTGGTAGACGGTTCGGCCGCGTATGTAGGAGTGATTGAACATTTTGCAAATGAAAATGTATCGCTTGCATTCGGTGATCTGGTGATCTACTGGCTGAGAGGCATTTCACAAGTTTTCCTTATCAAGTCATGGGTATGCGGCATCTTCTTCCTCGCCGCTCTTGCAGTTAGCAGTTGGCGTGCCTGCCTTTGGGCAGCTGTGGCCTCTGCTCTTTCTCTTTTCATCGCTATCATCTGGCAGGGTCCAGGTATGGACATCTCCAACGGTCTATATGGTTTTTCAGCCGTCTTGACAGGTATTGCTCTTGGCGCCACATTCTGCAATTTCTCATGGAAAGCTGCTATATGGTGTGTGTGCGGTATTATTGCCACTGTTTTCGTTCAGGCAGCCATGAACGTATTTTTTACACCGATGGGTTTCCCGACGCTTACAGGTCCTTTCTGTGTAGCCACCTGGATATTCCTCTTCCCGGCCTATAAATTCTTTGAGCCTGCACCGGCACCCGCCAAATAGGCAATGGGTTACACCATAGACAATGCACCGTTGACCTGGCGCCACTACTTCATAACCGGAGTAGCGTCGCTGGGTCAACTTATAGGGACAGGTCTGGCCACCCTTGTATCTGTCATAATCCCCCTCTATCAGATAATAGCTCATCCAGAGCTGTCATCCTTCATGCAGGGACTGGTAGGAGCAATGGATCTTATAGGAATCATGGTGGGCTCGACGATTCTTGGTAAATTATCAGACCGTTACGGTTATCTGCTCTTTTTCAGGTTATGCCCGGCTATCGTGTGTATTTCGGCCGTGGTCTCTCTGATTTTTCCGTCGTTAGGGGTGTTGATAGTGGCACTCTTCTTTATGGGATTCGGGATTGGGGGTGAGTACAGTCTGGATTCCAACTATATTTCGCAATTAATGCCGACTAAATGGACTTTCCTGATGGTAGGAGCTGCAAAAGCTTCAAGTGCTTTGGGAAATATAGGAGTGGCTGCAATTTGTTTCCTGATGGTGAGAGACTGGACAAACGCTGATCTGTGGTCTCGTCTTATGTGGATCATGATTGTGATTTCCGGTGCGATGCTTCTGTTGAGAATAAAATGGTGGGAAAGTCCCAAATGGCTACTGGAAAAGGGGAGGACCGAGCAGGCTGAGAAAGATGTGCATCATTTTCTTGGGAAAGAAGTGGATATTGCAGTTACAGATATTTCAACACCAAATACAGTGACTGCGGAGACAGAAGATCTGAAACATACTCAACCTCAACCGGGGTTCTTTCGCCGCAACTGGAAGAAAGTGATATTTACCGGCGTTCCCTGGGCTTGTGAAGGATTAGGTGTCTATGGCATAGGGGTGTTTCTGCCGATTCTTGTGATGGCTTTGGGACTGGAGCACATACAACCCGGAGAGACAAGGTTAATGCATGTGGATTCCTCTGTGGAGATAACCTTATGGATTTCCTGTATCATTCTGCCCGGTTTTATTTTAGGATTAGCTCTTATCAATCATGTGAAACCTGAAAGGATTCAATGGGTGGGTTTCCTGTTAAGTGCAGTTTCATTGCTGATCCTTCTCTTGGCTTATGAACATCACTGGGCAAAATGGATTTCCATAGTGGCGTTTATGAGTTTTGAGCTCTTCCTGAATATGGGGCCACATTTGATAACCTATGTTTTGCCGCCAAAGGTTTATCCCGTTGCCGACAGAGGATTAGGTTCCGGGATAGCTGCCTCTCTTGGAAAAGTGGGAGCGGTTTTGGGAGTATTCTTTATCCCGGTGCTTCTGGATACGGGTGGTTCTTCGCTGGTTTTGATCGTCTCCATTATTGTAATGCTCATTGGCGGGATAATAACCTGGTTGTTTAACCCCGATAGGGGGAAAAAGATTGCAAATTAGGGCTAAAATCTCTAATTTTGCATTTCTAAAGGTAGTGTGCCCGTTTCTATATAAAAATCGGGAACGACAGATCTTTAGATGGAATACAAGAAATTATGAAGATATTGATAACCGGTGTGGCCGGTTTTATAGGGTCGGCAGTA
>JAFLTR010000067.1 GCA_022509205.1 Muribaculaceae bacterium
ATAGGATTTTAACGTGAGAAACGGTCTTTTCCTTATCGTCAGCCTTATACACCTTAAGATGCGAGTCTCCGCTTGCCGCCACCTGAGGAAGGTGAGTGACAGATATCACCTGAAGTTCACCTGACATTTCTTTCATCATCTTTCCCATCTTATGGGCAATCTCACCTGACACACCGGTATCTATTTCGTCAAATATAAGAGTAGGAAGATTCATTTTTTCAGCCATGACAGACTTTATTCCGAGCATCACTCTGGCAAGCTCTCCACCTGAAGCAATCTCTGATATTGGCTGTAGCGGATGGTTTTTGTTGAAACTACAATAAAAACTTACTATATCCTGACCATCCGGAGACATTTTCCCTTTTTCAAGTTTCACCTGGAATTTCACGTTAGGCATCCCAAGTGGTCGGATACGTGTCTCTATCATATCAGCGAATTTTGATGCTGCTTCAGATCTTGCAGCCGATAAACGATCGGCATCCTCCTTCAGTTCCTTAGCCAAGCTCTTTAGTTCCTTTTCCAGTACTGTCTCATCCTCTTCATCACTGTCTATAGCTGCCAAATCCTCTTTGAGCTGTTGATAGAGTTCCACTAATTCTACCTCATCTTTAACCTTGAAACGTCGCATCGCCTCATAAATGGACTCTATTCGTTTCTGGATTTTTTCAAGTCTCTCAGGATCTGAGTTTATCTTCTCTGAATAAGACTCAATGGTATCAGCTATATCTCTTAGCTCAATCTTCAGGCTTTCAAGACGTTCAGCAATATTATCGGAATTGGTAGGGTCAATCAGCTCAAGGTCGATATTTTCCAATGAAGAAAAGGCATTTTGAAGATATCGTAAAGCCGAACTACCTTCGCCATCCAAAAAAACGTAAGCTTCACGAAGGTCTGTCTTGATTCTATCGGAGTCACTCAGAATTTCTGCTTCCCGTTCAAGCTCAGCCAATTCCCCCTTTTTGGGCTTTAGCTTTTCCAATTGCTCAAGTCGAAAAAGAATATATTCTCTGTTCTCTTTTCCTTTTGCCTTTCCCTCCTTAATTTTCTTAATTCGATTGCGCAAAGCCACATATTTTCTGAACGTTTCCTTATAATCTGTCAGCAATTTGCCGGTATTACCGAAAGCATCTACTATCAACAGTTGTTCAAGTGGTTTGTTAAGTAAAGAATTACTATGCTGGGAATGAATATCCACTAAATTTTGAGAGACCGAAGATAAAAGTGTTAGATTGACAGGAGAATCATTAACAAAACTTCTACTTTTCCCGGAAGGAAGTATCTCTCTGCGCAGAATTATTTCATTTTCGTCCCAATCGATATTATTTTCCTCGACTACGCTTTTCAGCACCTTATCGGGTTTTTGGAAAACGGCTTCAACAATAGTTTTGCGTTCTTTGTTTCCCATTGCCTTAGAGTCTGCACGTGCCCCCATCAACAGAGAAAGAGCATCAAGCATTATGGATTTACCGGCACCCGTCTCCCCGGTGATTACGACAAATCCTTTCTCAAATTCAATATCCGATTTGTCTATTAATGCGTAATTATCTATGCTTAATCTCGCTAACACTTGTATACTTCTTTTGAATAATCCCGGTCATTAAAAAAAGGGCTATATTCTTTGGTCTTTAATTATCCCTCTTTAGTTTTCAGGTTTTTTTATCTTCTCAAGCTGTTGACGATCGGTTGGATAAATGGGTTGCAGGATATCATACACATCATCTCTCTCAGTCTGAGAGGCTTTGGAATATATGTTCACCAATTCATCAAGTTTCGAATCCCGAAAGATTGAGAGTGCCACAGACATAGGTTGATGATCATACACATCTTTCAAGACATTCAAAGACTCAGTGATCGTGGCTCTTCCCTTGTCAGGACTTGTCACCATTTCATCAAGCCCCTTTCTATGGTATTGATAAAGTAACTCTCTCATTCCGGAAGTCGAGGGGTCTGTGAATGCAGATAAGACCGCATTTCTATTTTTTGTATCTTCAAAGGCACGCCAACCGATCTCTCCGCTACTTTGTGCCTGTTGAACCACGGATGCTGCCTTATCGAAATATTGCTGGCCTCCGAGGGGTGAGAAACTATCGAAATCGAGAGCCAGGAAAAGATAGGCATAATAGTCCAGAATACCTAA
This sequence comes from Muribaculaceae bacterium, assembly GCA_022509205.1. Classification (GTDB taxonomy): domain Bacteria; phylum Bacteroidota; class Bacteroidia; order Bacteroidales; family Muribaculaceae; genus Lepagella. Next base: position 2,138 of record JAFLTR010000067.1, read on the forward strand.
AAGATTATTAGTCCATGTGTTTTCATTGAAAATGAGGGGTTCTCCTTCCCTGTAATCAAATTCCACCTTATTGTCCTTGAAGTTAAAAAGTGTGGTAGTATATGTGCTATTATAGACAGGTCGAGACAATTGCACCTGTAGTTCTCCTTTTATTCGGTCGTTGGTATAATCTTTTACTGTAAGGAAAAATCTACATTCTATTCTTTCATTAGGGGAAAAGACTGCATTTGTCCATTTAGTCTCATTCAAATAATCGGAAATTGCTTCCCTGAGGGTTTCAAAAACGCTCTTATTGGTACCCTCGATAGCACTTGTATTTATTTCGACCGTACACAACAATTCTTGGGCACTAATCTTTATTGTCAATGCCCAGAACATTATTATTAATATCGATAAGAATTTTTTCAAAGAATATCCTCCCTTTTATTATTATAAACAGGAATTATAGGGTTTCACTTTTCTCTTTTATCGCTTTTTCAAGGATGTCTACAATATCCCTTGCTACTTCCCTTTTCGATTTGGCTTCAAAGGCTTCTATTTCACCCGATTTTGAAACAATAGTCACCTTATTAGTGTCCTTCATGAAACCGGCCTCCGGATCCCGCAGAGAGTTCAGTATTACGAAGTCAAAATTTTTAGTCTTAAGCTTCTTCTGTGCATTCTCTAATTCATTGTCAGTTTCAAGCGCAAAACCTGCTGTAATCTGGTTTTTCTTTGAAGCGCCCAAAGATGCGGCAATATCAGGGTTTCTCTTTAGTCGGATTGTAATTTCTTCCTCGTGCTCCCGTTTAATTTTATGATTAGCCTTAATTTCAGGAGTATAATCTGCCACAGCTGCAGCAAAAACAGCTATATCCATATCGGGGAAAATACTTCTTGCTGCAATATACATATCTTCCGCTGAAGAAACATTAATTCTCTTTATTTTCCCTGCAGGAGTTTCCAAAGTCACCGGTCCCGTTAAAAGAGTCACCTCGGCTCCCCGTCGAGCAAATTCACCTGCAAGTTCAAATCCCATCTTACCACTTGAATAATTTCCGATGAATCTCACAGGGTCGATATTTTCATAGGTAGGACCCGCAGTCACTATCACTTTAATACCCTTAAGATTCTCCTTAGAACTGAAATATCTCTCTATCTCATCAAGAATTTCCTGAGGCTCGGCCATTCTCCCCTTTCCCTCAAGACCACTTGCCAGAGAGCCCTCACCGGGTGAAATTACCAATACTCCATCTTTCTGAAGTTGCGTCAGATTTCTCTGAGTGGAAGGATGACGCCACATATCCAAATCCATAGCGGGAGCGATCATCACATCTTCTTTCGCTGATAGATATGTAGTCACCAACATGTTATCTGCAATTCCATTGGCCATTTTTCCGATTGTTGAAGCTGTTGCAGGAGCCACAACCATCAAGTCAGCCCACAATCCAAGGTCTACATGGCTATGCCATTCCCCGCTGTTGGCAGTAAAAAACTCGGAAATCACGGGTTTCCCGCTCAAACTCGAAAAGGTCACCGGAGTTACAAATTCCTTAGCTGCCGGTGTCATTATTACCTGCACCTCCGCATCGGCCTTCATTAATAATCGAAGAAGCATAACCGACTTGTATGCCGCTATGCCTCCCGTTATTCCCAATACTATATGTTTATCTTTTAGCGTCACCTTATAGTTTAGAACTTTGGATTGTGTATTTGGCTTTGAGGTTCATCAAAACGTCCTTCGTGTTTTTGGGAAATTCCCCTTGCATTATCCAATCGAAGAAACCGGGATCTCTTTTTAAAACCTCTTTTACCGTTTTACCTTTATGTTTGCCAAAATTGAAAACGGGGCGGTCCTGATCATCAAGGACTATTCTTGCAGCAAGATCAAGATTCCTTCCGATCGTTGAAAATTTGGCCAAAGATTCCACGTCATTTTCCAGTTCATCATATTTCCCGATCTGTTCTTTCAAGACCTCATACGTTGCCTCAGTATCCGCTAATGCACTGTGGGCACCTTCCAACTCTTTACCGCAGTAAAATCGATAAGCCGCCACAAGGGTACGCTGTTCCATCTTATGGAATATATTCTGAACATCAATGAAATGGCGCCCCGCGATATCAAAATTGATACCGCATCTTCCAAATTCCTCCATAAGGAGTGGCACATCAAATTTATTACTATTGAAGCCGGCAATATCGCAACCCTCGAAAATCTCATGAAGAGATTTTGCGATCTGTCGGAATGTCGGTTCATTTTTCACATCATCATTCGTGATATGATGCACAGCTGTAGCAGCTGCAGGTATAGGTATACCGGGATTTATTCTCCGACTCTTTTTTTCCTCTTTACCATCAGGATAAACTTTGATATACGACAATTCAACTATCCTGTCGTTGATAATGTTGGTTCCTGTGGTCTCAAGGTCAAAAAATATCAAAGGTCTTTTAAGATTCAGTTCCATCACTTCGGAATGCAAAAAATTTATACTTTATTCAAGCACCTGCATTGGCATCTGGATTGTGGTAAGTTCTGTGTTGGGCTCCTGTTCCAAAGGTTCGAAGATGCCAGGGCGCGCCGGATCAGAGAGTTTTATGACAGTGGTTTCGCCACTCATATTGTTTAAGATCTCTACGGTAAAAGCTGAGTTGAATCCTATTGTCATATCGTTTCCTTGATAATCACACATCACCCTTTCTTCGGCTGATGTACCATAGTCAAGATCTTGTGCGGCAAGACGCATAACCCCGGGTTGCATTTCCATCTTTACAAGGTTGGAAGCTTTGCTTGCAAAAATTGCCACACGTCTCATAGCGTTCAGTATCGATTGGCGCTCCACTGTGACTGTGAAAGGATTGTCGGTAGGGATTACTCTATTATAATTCGGATAATTTCCTTTTATAAATCGACATGTCAGAGTGAAATCTCCGAATGTGAAACTTGCGCCTTTCTCTCCAATCTTTATATTTACAATATCCTCTTTCCCGATAATACCTTTGAGGATATTGGCCGGTTTTGCAGGCATAATGAACCCACGTGTAAATCCTGGTGCAACTTCGCGAGTGATATATCTGACAAGTTTATGAGTATCGCTGGCCACAAACACTATATCATCCTCATGAATATCCCAGTAAATTCCGGTCATAATCGGTCTGATATTTTCCGTGCTGACGGCGTATACCGTATTTTCTATTCCTTTCAAGACAATTGAAGCCGGCACACTCAAATTTTGCACCTCTTCTTCAAGTGTGTCTCCTTTGGGGAATTCGTCTGCATTGATGCCCATAAAACGGAATTTACCATTGAGGAATTGAAGATCGATTTCTCCTGTTTGGTCATTAAGGGAGAAACTTACGGGCTGATTGTTCACCTCCTTTGTGATTTCCAACAATGTCTTTGCTGGAATTGCTATTCTTCCGAGCCCATCGCTATCCATCACCTCGACTCTCACCTTGACAGTATTCTCCTGATCGCTTCCAGTAATGGTCAATTCCGCACCGTTAAGTTCAAAGAGAAAATTATCTAAAATTGATAAGGCATTTTTGGAATTAATCACCTTGTTTACAGCTGCCAGCTGTTGCTGCAGAAGCTTGCCGTCTATGTTGAATCTCATGGTTTATTGCATAGTTTGGTTTGTTACGCAAATTTAATAAAATTATCCAATTATAGCAAGTTATTTACGTAGGTTTGGTCCTCAACTAATTTAACCGATCGTCCCTATTTTTAGTTAATGCTGAGGTGGTCGATATGCAGCTTGGTTCGCACAGTGAGGAAACAATGGTGTACTATTGTAACCTCAATAAGTGTATAAAATAAAATTTAAGTGGGTAAGCAATTAATTTTACTTACCCACTTATATTTTAAGAATTTAAGCTTATTTATTCAGCAATAACCTCGAATTCGATATCTTTCACAACATCCTTATGGAAACGAAGGATAGCCCTATAGATACCCACTTCCTTTACAGGATCTTTGATTTCGATAATCTTTCTGTCTACTATATGGCCAAGTTTTTCGAGTGCTTCTGCAATCTGAAGAGCGTTGACAGAACCGAAAATAGTACCTTTAGAACTTGTCTTGGCACCGATAGTGAGCCTAACCCCTTCAAGCGCAGCAGCCGCAGCTTCGGCATCTGCTTTGATTTTCTCAAGTTTGTGAGCTCTCTGTTTCTGGTCTTCAGCTCTTCTTTTCAAAGCGGCTTCAGAAGCAATGATTGCAAGCCCTTGCGGTATAAGATAATTTCGTCCGTAGCCGTCTTTCACCTCTACAACATCATCCTTATAACCGAGGGTCGGAATGTTTTCTTTTAGAATAATCTTCATAGTCAGTTAATTTTGAATGTGTTGAATAGATTATTTCATTAAGTCGGCCACATAGGGCAATAATGCAAGATGGCGAGCCCTCTTCACCGCTTGAGCCACTCTGCGCTGGAATTTCAGGGAAGTACCTGTGATTCTGCGTGGAAGAAGTTTTCCTTGCTCATTGAGGAATTTTTTGAGGAACTCGGGATCTTTATAATCCACATACTTGATTCCGCTTCTTTTGAAACGACAATATTTTTTCTTGCGGGTCTCAACCGTCACCGGAGTGAGATATCTGATTTCACTGTTAGCTGCCATAGGTTATACCTCCTTGTTTTCTGCTTCAGCCGGAGCTGCAGCGGGTTTCTCATTGTTCTTTGCTGCACGAAGGTTCCTACGCTTTTCTGCATATTCCTGTGCATACTTGTCAAGACGGAATGTCAGGAATCTGATCACTCTTTCGTCGCGACGGAAGGCCACGTCAAGTTTTTTGACAATGGTCGGCTCTCCCTTGAATTCGAGCAAGCAGTAAAATCCTGTCGACTTTTTCTGAATCGGATAAGCGAGCTTCTTGAGGCCCCAAAGCTCCTCATTCACTATCTCAGCTCCGTTCTGTGAAAGTACGCCCTTGAATTTTTCTACCGCTTCCTTCATCTGTTCATCAGACAAAACGGGAGTCAAAATGAAAACGGTTTCGTAACAATTCATAATAATTAATTTTGATTTAATGGTCTCCTTTTTCGGAAAACCGCCGCAAAGTTACAGAAAATTCATTATTTTTCCAAACACACCTCTCTCCCCTCATTTTCATATACCTACTTTTAGGTATTTTATCTTTTATTTTTAATATGCCGGAAATTTGCTCACCTTAATTCATTACCTTTGCATTAATATTCTGATTACAGATGAGACTTTCTGATCTTAAACCCGGGGAAACCGGTGTCATAGTTAAGATTCTGGGACATGGCGCTTTCAGAAAAAG
>JAFLTR010000068.1 GCA_022509205.1 Muribaculaceae bacterium
AGTTTCTTTTCAAAAGTATACTTCATAATTAAACTCTACCTCTTAAGTTTTATGTCCAACTTTTGGGGTGCAGTTCAACTTTTAAAAAGTCCAAGTAATTTAGGACTTAAAAATAAGTCCTTCCCGTTAGAAAACATCCCATTAAAAACCTTCCCGTTAGAAAACATCCTGTTAAAAAATCCATAGCTTTATTTATGAATCCAGGGCCCACCCAATTCATAAGTGCCTTTTGATAAATATTTTGGGTTTCTTTCAATGTATTGGCAACATACTATCCTATGTTCCTCGGATCTCACTATAGTATCATAACTGCCTTTCTTCCAAACCTTGCCTCTTGTATTTAAAAACTGGTTTATTGTGTAAGCTGAGAAACGTTTCACACTTCCAATGGCCTTGATAACATTAATCTGATTTTTCCCGAGCAATAATAAATGTACATGATTGGGCATAACCACAAAACCCATTATACTGTATTTCTTATCCTCATAAAAATATAAAGATTTAAGAAATAGATCCCTGACCGCTTGATTTTTAAGAATACAACTGCCGTATCCTTTATCAAGTAAAGCATCCATTTTACTTGAAATTATTTTTCTATATTCCGAATAAGTTTGCGGACTCCAAGGCTTAGGATTTTTAAGTTCAAAATCTTTTTTCTTTTTGATAAGGATTTCTTGATCCTCCTTACAAATAGAATCTTCAAGTCGGAAGGTGATGAAATATAGCTTATTATCTTGCAGCCAGTGAGGTAAAGGATTTCCCCAGGCCTCAATGTCCTCGTATTGAGAGAAAAAGGGTGAACCAATTGAGGAGAAATCCGCTATATCAGACATGGTAGATATGAATAATGATTTTAACAAAAATAGTAAATAAACCGAAATTACTCAAAGAGAAAAAGGACTTTTTTAAAAATTCTACGTAAATAAAGAAGGATTTAAGGAAAAATCAATCAGCAAATAATGGGAAGAACTTTTTCAAAGTTCTCATGATTTTAGGACTTAAAAATAAGTCCTTCCCGTTAGAGTCCTTCCCGTTAAGAGCGAGTCGGCAAATAATGGACGGACTTTTAAAAAGTCCAAGTAATTTAGGACTTATAAAATAAGTCCTTCCCGTTAGAGTCTTTCCCGTTTTTTAAAGTCCTCGTAATTTAGGACTTAAAAATAAGTCCGGCCCGTTAAGAGTGAGTTAGCAAATAATGGGAAGAACTTTTTCAAAGTTCTCGTGATTTAGGACTTAAAAATAAGTCCGGCCCATTAGAAACCTTCCTATTAGAAACGTTACATTAAAGGCTTCCCATTAAAAAGACTTCCTGTTAAGGAGGTTTTTTCTTTAGGAAATCTATTATTTCAAAAGTTTGCATTAAAAAAAGGGTTGCAATAAAAGCAGGAGGTGGGGATTTTTGGGGGTTAATTATTAAAAATTAAGAGTTTAAAAAATTTTTTTTGATTTTTTATTTGTTTTTATGAAATCTTGAATTATATTTGCGTCAAATTACCCCCGGGAGCCTTTCGCGAGGAAGACGGGAGGGAATTTTAAGACATTTTAACAAAAAGCGTTTATCTGACGCTTATTCTTGACTTACAGGAACTTCGCAACTTCTTAACACAGTTCAAGAATGAGTAAACGATAGATGCCTGGGTATGATAGATACATCCGGCTTATAGCCATACGTATATTATCATACGCGTGAGGCTTCTCGTTGCTCTTCTGACTGTGTGGGCAATGCGAAGGCCTCTGTAAGCGGAAGAGCAGAGGAATTTAGGCTCTCACGCTTTTTTATTTTTATACAGACCTTAAAATCCGTTGAAAAGGGAGTCTTTCAACACTGTGAAGTTGTATGAAACTCACCTTGCGGATTCTCCTTTTTATAATGGTAGTCTTGCCGTCGGGTAAGGTCTTCGGTCAGGATGCAGCCCTGAAGACCAACCTACTTGGATGGGCAAGTACAAACGTCAACTTAGGTATCGAGTTCGCAGCCGGCAGGAAATCGACCCTGCAGGCATTCGCATCAGTCAATCCATGGGAATTTGGGGAAGACAAACATTTCAGGTTCTGGATCGTTGAACCTGAATATCGCTATTGGTTCTGTGGCAAATTCAACGGCTGGTTCATAGGAGCCCATCTTCTTGGTGGCCAGTATAATGCCAAGAACATGAATTTCCCTCTTAAGACATTTATCATCTCCACCACTGTCTATGACAGCGACGGCACAGCCGTGCCCGGAGAGGGATGGCCCAACCTTAAAGGAGACAACTCCGGAAGACATGCCGAGGGTTGGTTTATCGGTGGAGGCATCACAGGCGGGTATCAATGGATACTTTCAAAACATTGGAACCTGGAGGCGTCTTTAGGTTTAGGTTACGCTTATTCCCCTATGACATTCTGCGGACGATGCAAACGCACGATCGACAAACGGAAATTCCATTACCTCGGTCCCACAAAAGCCGCTGTTTCTCTAATGTATGTTTTCTAATCCCCAAACTGACAGACTGATGAGTTATACTCCGAAAAATATGAGATCGAAGGGTGGAAATTTCCGAATTTTCGGGACACTTCTGTTTTTTATCATGTGTAGTTTCACCGCTGCTGAAGCGAAGGATTGCGGTCCTACGCTTCAGACGGTGAAAGTGTCCGATCCCCGGCTCTCGGTTAAAGACGACCGTCTTAAAGTCAGCTTCCTTCTTGATCTAAGTGAGATAGAGGAGGGTAAGAATCAGCAGATAGTCTATACTCCGATGATAGTAAGCGACGCAAAGGAGGATACGGTGGTTCTGAAAAAAATAGTAGTAAACGGTCGCAACACTGCTATCCTTGAAGAGAGAGACAAGAAGAAAGACTTTTCTTCGGTGTTTGCCACAATCAGGAGAGTCAACAAAACCCGTCAGGTGGTTGCCTACAATGACTCTGTGGCCTACGAGCCCTGGATGGAGCTGTGCAGGCTGTCGCTGGCCGAGGATATCTGTGGATGCGGGGAATTGCAGGTGCAGGATTATGTCGACCTCAACGAATTTGACAACCGGCCCGCACCGGAACCTTATATAGAGTTCATAGCTCCGATGGCAGAGGAGGTGAAGACACGCCATCTCAGCGGTTCGGCATTTGTAGACTTCATAGTAAACAAAACCGATATACGACCTGATTACCGCAACAACCGCCGGGAGATAAACAAGATTCTGGAGACCATAGATGTGGTGCGTAACGACACTAACGTAAGGATCACCGAGATAACGATCCATGGCTACGCATCTCCGGAAGGAAGCTACCAGAACAATGTCAGGTTGGCTGCCGGACGAGCCGAGGCCCTGAAGGAATATGTAAGGTCGCTTTACACTCTGGAAGAGGGTATCTTCAAGTCGCAATCCACTCCTGAAGACTGGGAGGGGCTGAGGAAAAGAGTCGTGGAGTCCACTTTCCCGGAGAAAACTGATCTCCTGGCCATAATCGACGACCCCTATCTGGATCCCGACAGCAAGGACAAGATGATGAAGACCAAATTTCCGACCACCTATAAATTCATGCTTGAAGAGTGGTATCCGGCCCTCCGACATTCCGACTATACGGTAAGCTATATCGTGAAGCCCTTCACAGTTGAGGAAACCAAGCGAATGTTGGAAAAGAATCCGGGCCAGGTATCTCTCAATGAAATATTCCGTGTCGCCCAGACCTACGATCCCGGTTCCGAGGAATTCAACAACATAATGAAGACCGCCTTGCTGCTCTATCCCAATGATGAGACAGCTAATCTAAATGCGGCCAATGCGGCTATAAAGGCGGGAGACCTGGCAGCGGCGGAAAAATACCTTGAAAAATCGGGCAACTCCCCCCAGGTCATCAATGCAAAGGGAGTAATCGCCATGGAAAGAGGTGACTATGAATTGGCAAAGAAACTTTTTACGCAGGCCGTAGATATGGGTCTGGATGAAGCCAAGGAAAATATCGAAGTGGCTGAGCGCAAAGAGAAGCTGCAGCAACAATCCCAATAAGAAATAAGAAATAAACAAATAAACAAATCTAATTAACCCAAATTATTAACCAAAAAATTATTAACGCATGAATTTCAAAAGTCTTGCAATGATTGCTGCAACCGGGCTGGTTTTCGCAGCATGTAGTAATGAAGATTCTGTTCCGGTAGGTGAACAGTCTTATTACGGCGACACCTACGCAAAGATCGAGATCAATCTTCCTACAACCAACAGTACTCGTGCTTCACTGGGAGAGTATGAGAATGGTCTTGAGAAAGAATACAACATTGAGAACGGTTATCTGATATTGTTCGCCGGCGCAACTGAACCCGATGCCGAATGTGTAGCTGTCGGCACTTTGTCTGTTGGAAATGACGCAGTTCAAGATGAAAAAAGCACTATCTCAAACAAGAGAGCTGCCACTGTTAAGTTCACTGATTTCAATCTCGCAGAAGCAAAGGATGCAGGTAATATTTATGGACTTCTCATTTTGAACAACAACCAAATCGTGTTGCCATCAAATGGTATGAAATTTTCTGCTTGGAACACCACCACTCCTATCGATGCTTCCTTGCTGAATGTAGATGGTCCGACTTTCACTATGACAAGCGCTCCTAACGTGGCTCAAACCCCCACTGAATATCTTCAGAAGATTGATGCTTCCAAATTCCAGAATTCACTCGATGATCTTTCAAAAGTTGATGCTCAGAAATTCTATGTACAACGTGTAGTTGCCAAAATAAGAATGACTCGTTCCAACGATCAAGACGGTAAATTCGTGGTAGAAGGCACTGAAAATGAAGAAGGAACCAATCAGGATTATGTAACAATCAACGATTGGACAGTAGACATGACCAACCAGAAATCTTATCCTGTACAGGATGTTATGTTCCCGTCTACTTCAACTGTACCGGGTCATTTCTCTGCTGTTGTAGAGTCAGGTTTCTCTCGCGCATTCTGGGGCACAGACCCGAGCTATAATAAGGATAATGATGTAGTTCGCGATCATTTCTGGGTTGCTTCTCCGTCAGATCTTACTCATCACTTCAAAGCTACTCCGGAAAATGAAGCTGACAACTATGCATACTGTCTTGAAAACACCATGAACTATGACAAGATGATGCAAGGTCAGACAACTCGCGTTATCATCAAGGGTACATACGTGAAAGGTGAAGGAGCAGCTAAAAGCTTCTTCAAATATGGTGAAACAATCTATGATATCGACTATATCAATTCAAAACTTAGCTCACCTATTGATAATCTTGCATTTGCAGATAGTGAAGAAGGCGGTTATACCAACATCGCAGCTCTCTTCCCGGGCAAAGCATCAGTAATAGCAGATGCTCTTAAGATTGATGAAGATGCCACTGTATCTTACTACAAGAATGGCGAATGTTATTATGTAGTTCTTATCCGTCACTTTGATAACGAAGAAGCCGGTCTTGGTGACAAACAGATTACACACGTAAGTGATTATACAGAGGCTCACCTCGGTCGTTATGGTGTAGTTCGTAACAACATCTACAATGTTAACATCTCAGGTGTGACCAAGATGGGTTATCCTCAGATACCTGACCCAACAGATCCAAATGATCCTGACACTCCTCCCACAGAGCCGAACGATTCACAGGAACTCTACCTCAAGTGTGAGATCAACGTATTGGCATGGGCCAATAGAAAACAGGATGAGAAACTTTAAAATAGTGATCTAAAATCCGAAACAGGAAGGACGAGCCCTTGCGGGCTCCCCTTCCCCAAAGAAAATAATTATAAAAAACATACATCTATGAAACTTAAAACCCTTGCTATGGCATGTCTGTTCAGCAGCCTACTCTTTTCCTGCACAGACGATCTCGCAATTGATATGCCCGATAATTCCTGGGCCCAGGAGAATCATGAAAATGAAGATGCTTATTTCAGAATCGGTCTCAATATTATAGATTCAGACAATACTGCCACAAGGGCTGAATACGCTGAAGATAATGACGACGAAAGTGCAATATATAATTTCAGGGTTTATGTATTTAAGTCATCAACAAGTATCACAACAGAAGCTCAGCAATCCAATGCTCAATATATGGGGTATGCGGAATATTCCCAGCAAGCTACGATGACGTCCGGAAACAGTAATGATATTGCCAAATCAGGCACTTTCTTAGTTAAAGCTGATCCAAAACTTATATCTGCTTTGAAAGATGCTGTAAATTCTTCTTCTACAGCATATTTTTACGGAGCGGTATTAGCTAATTATGCTGATGATTGTTATGAACTAATTGATGCTGCATTAGAGGGTTCAGGTAATGATAAATTTGGTTCTCTTTATAACTTTAAAGCAACAACGCGTTCATCCTATATGAGTAATGAACCAAGTTTTTTAAAAGGAGTTAACAATTCCATACCGATGTCCAGTGCCGCAAACTGGCAGGGTGGAAACGGACCGACATTTAACGACCCTCTCATACTACGTTCTATGAATCTGAATAACATCGAATGGATGTATGGTGACGATTTAGATAAAATTTCAAAGTTAGACAAAGATCCGGTAGGTACTTTCTACCTGCAGAGAAATGTTGTAAAATTTACAATTTCTGAAGAATCTATAGGTCGATTTACACCTACAACGGGTGTGAATGCCGGAATTACTTTTGAAATAATTTCTGGTGGTAGTGTGGACTTTCGTTGTGTTAACCCTAAGTCATATCTTTTTCAGAATACTTCAGGTTTTCCTAATATTATGAAAGAAGTTTATGATGCATATAATTCCCTTGGTTCTAATGCAGCAACAGAAATGGCTCGTTTCCATACCAAAGGAGGGAGTGGTTTTGATCGTGTGAACTGGGCTGTTGATGTGAATTATACTCATAATGACATGTATTCTTATCCTTTTAGTAACTCAGAAATGCCGACTTTGCTTGAACAGGAAGTTAAAGG
>JAFLTR010000069.1 GCA_022509205.1 Muribaculaceae bacterium
TGACCATTGAAAAGAAGAACGACGAGACGGTCACTTCCGACAACTTTGGTACAGGCGGTGACGCCGACGCCAAGCAGTCCAGCCTCCTGCGGGTCATTGAATCCGTCAGACAGGAATCCGGTTACCACAATCTGATAATGATGGTTGGGGAGAAGATTGAGATAGGTAAGTTTATTTGCAGTCTTGTCCGTTTTATAAGCCTCATTCTCCTCCCGGAAATTAACACGATAATATTGATCGGTTTCAACACCTGCCGAATTCTTCCTATTAACCTTTACGACAGCGAAAGCTCCATCCGACTTCCCATCGGCAGACACTCCTTTGGAGGGATATGTATAAACATGGGAAGCAGAAGGGAAATTATCTGCTGTGGAGTTAGTTAGTATTAATTCATCTACAAACAGTTGGGCTAAATCCGAAATCATGGGTGACCCCAGATAACCTTTTATGGAATTATTATACAGTTCCACACCTTCCAACGAAGCCTGAGTGGTTTCCGTGCAAAGAGCCGACACTTTAGCCACAGAGCGTTCTAAAGCAATAGATGCGGATGTTTCTTTAGTATTAACCTGAGTTACCCCAATCATCGGTAACCCGATGTCCTCGCTGAGCTGACCGGCCAAAATAAACTCTTTCAGAGCCTTGATGGTTTTTATAGAAGCCAAAGATTCTGCATCAACGTTTGCCACAAGATATATCCACACATCACTCTCCCTATATCCGCTTCCGAGCGATATAGAGACTGTGTTATCCGTGATGTTTGACCCGTCGAAAGAACTGTGCATTATAAATGACGTTCCATCATCGATGCTTTCATCAGAAGTTGAAAAGACGAATACATCCACCCGGTTTACGTCTGCATCTGAAACACGAGTAAGCACCGATTGCAGGTCGGGAATTGAAAATTGAATACGGATTGCATCTTCTGTCTGGCAAATTCCTCCGGAGAAATCCTCATTAACAAAGCAGGAAGTGAGGGATGAAAGGAGCAGAAAATAAGAAATAAGAGAATATGGAGTGACCCTTATTGCTCTCTTACATGGAGAAAGAAGCATGGATATTCTTTTTTTCTTATACAGAATTTTATTTTGGTGGAAATTCATTTCTATGTCAGGTTTTAGTTACTAAGGAAGTCGATAGATTTCCCTTACTATTGTGGATTAGAAGGAGGCAACCCCTCCTAATCCGGGGTTATGGAAGTTTATGCACATTAATCAAATAATTCTTCTCCGTAGGATAGTAATATTGCGGCAAGTCTTCAACCTTCAGATTCTTACTGAAATTTGAGTCGGCGGAAAGCCGTAATTGAACCAGTCCCTTATCATTGTTATCTGGAGTTTTGGTGTAGAATCTTGTATACTTATAGTTACCATATTCCTTAGAAGCGGGGTCATACAATTGCTGATCAGAGCTATTTCCGCCATACCAGACAGTTAGTTGAGAAGACCCGTTATCACCGGGAGAATATCCTTGTCCGCTGACATGATCGTTCCATTTCACGAACAGCTGGATATCCTGATTATACTCCCAATAAAGTGGGGTTGCGGTCACGAATCCTCCTGATGCATTTCTCACAAAATTCTTCGGAGATAGATTATAGGTCTTTTCTGAACCGGAAACAGTCACTTTGACCTCCAAAGTAGCATCACTATTCTTAAAGGTCGGATCTGTCACTTCTACATAATATCTATCATTATTTTCTGTCAATGATCCTGTTACTCCTCCAACAGAAATACCTGTAATCGCCCCGGTTGAAGGTTTTTTAACTTCCACTTTTAGTTTTGACTTATAAGCAGACGTAAATGTATGAGGTATAATCTTATCCACGGGTTTATCATCCGTAAATTTCTGATCGGCGTTGGTAGTATTACCGTCAAAGAGGAACCAGCCGTCATTATCCTCGAAATCGAAAAGCGGCAGACCGGATTCGTAGTCACCGGGCCATCGGTTGTCTTCTGCCGAATAGTCATTTCTTCCGTTATAACCATTATTCCATGGGGTGTGCCAGTTGGCAAATATCACCATGGTTCGTCCCGGTTGGGCAACACCTGTAAGCGTGTATTTCCACCAACCATCCGCCTCCCTTTCCATTGCTATTCCTGGGTAGAAATGTTCATTATTATATGCGTTATAGTCCGGAGCCATATTTATACAGTCGGAGCAACTCCAGTTGCTTAGACCTTTTTCATGGTCTGCATTGAAATTGATATCATAATTATACCTCTTCTCCCGATCCTCATTAATCCTGAGCTGATAGGTCTTATTATAGCTATAAGAATAATTCCAGAACCAGAAGTCGTCATTGGCTCTTTCAGCATCCCCTTTCCGCTGATATGGATTTCCAAACATTACGAATCCATAAGTTGTAGTAGGTTCTCCCTTAAATGCAGTGGGGGTGCTATTTATACAAGTTGCCTCTTCCCAGGGATTATTGATTTCAGGTCCGCCATATTCATCAGTAGACAAAGACTGGTATTTACCATTATTGATTGTTGCAATATGGTTGCCATGCCAACCGCGGAATGCAAGGTTGTTGGAGAAAACATATTGCACTGCCGCATTCCATTGCAAACCACTTGAGGGATTTTCCTCTACAAATCCTATAATTTTTCCGGCTTTATCGTATGGACTAAGGGATCCGTCTGCGTCTTTCACCTGCATATCTGATGGTAAAGTCAAGTCTTGATAAACATAAATATGAGGCTCTTCCCATGGTTTTGTATTATCCCTAAAATGGATTGTATAAGTGCCGGAGAAAGGTCTGACTTTTATCACCACATTTCTGATCAATGGTTCTGTTGACCATGGGCCTGTCAGGGTGAAAGTCAGTGTAAACTCATTGTTTTCATTCCAAAATGGGTTCCCGGCGATTATATCCCGTATGTTTAGTGTAATCTCCCTCCCGGCAGTTTCGATGTTCTCTTTATGAATAATATTATATACATTAGAAGCAACTGTTTCATAGGCGGAAGGCTTAGTAATTTTTAATACTCCGTCACCTTTGCCTTTGACCAAGCCGTCAGGGTCTGAAAGCGTAAATATCACATTTTCTTCTCCCGGATCCACATTGGTCTCAAAGAAAATACTGATATTCTTGTTATCATCGCCGGAAGTATAAAGTTCACGGGTATCGATGATAATTGTCTGTGGAGACACATTAAGATAGGGATCAAGGTTCAGATCTTTAATCTCGATACGTTTTTGCAGACTTCCTGCCACTATATGGAAGAAGCTGATATCTTTTTTCGTGTATTTATGATTTTCATCCAACTCGCTCCGTTCGCTTTCGTTGAGTTCCTTGTTGAGATTTGCTATGATTCTATAGGGGATATCCAGGTTGAGGCCCACTCTGAAAAGATAAGCCCCGTCCTCGTTTTTAGCGTATGAGCCGTCGGAATTTTTTACAACTTCTCCCACGAAAAGATTCTCCATATCTTTGCCGGGCTGGTTGTTTAACGACACTTGAGGGGAGGTGAACTCTATGAGAGAAGGATCGATATCGGTTTTAAACCAGAACACGGCATCATCTTCAAGACTGAGATGATCGATATAGGAAGATTCAACAATCAGTTCGTATGGTCCATGAAGCTGATAGGTCAAAGATTGCAAGTCCCAGGGTTCCACGAGTACATTCACCACCATGTCTGCCGGATCGGGCGTCTTTATAAGGGCATAGACATCATAACTCATTGAGCGTTGAAGACCCCTCTTGCCGTTACCGTTATCAAAATCAAGCTTTATTTTACGTGGTGACTCCTCCCCCGAATGATTGTTAAAAGTATAAGGGAAATTTAGCACCGATAGAAGATCACTTTCCGTCTCAATATTCTCTATCAGATTTTCCGGCAAATAAGCGATGCCTTGCCATGCTCTATGTTGCTTAAATTTATCACTGGTAGCCCAATCTCCGTCAGCCGTCGTCCAGGGTCTCATTTTATCTAATGCCTCCTTAATTTTTTCGGCACCTGTTTCCGTCTCCGGATCAAGGTTGTATATATTGTCGAGCTCCGAGCCATCATTTGTATGTTCCGGGAAAATATACCTGTCAAGAGAAATTGGCCAGGAGGAATAGAAGGATTGATCCCCGTCACTTTCTGAAATATAATCCTTATCCCTTTCACTGATATTACCATCTCCAATCGCTGTGGACTGCCGGATTCTGTTGGCAAAAGGTTTTTCATCGTAATTCGAGGCGTCACGATGGACATCTATCACGTCATTTTCTAAAAATGAAGTAAATTTTCTATCGAAAAGGATCGTGTATCTCACTTTCGCACATAGATACTTAAGATCTGCATAAACTTTTTGTCCACCACGGGTTTCATCTATTTTGACAAAACCATCTTTGCCCACTTGATTAGCAGAACTACGTTCTTGTCCCACCATCAGGTTTTCATTAAGACATGCCATCGGGAGGAAACCGGGTTCCAGGGGAGTCGAGGCATTAAACCGAATAATAAGATTTCTGATATCATCTTCATTAGCGATGGCCTGAGGGAAAGTGGAATGGGCATCACCTTTATATGTATAGCGGTTGAGGTTAGCTACGACATATATCCTGTAATCTCCGGGGGATAGACCGATATTATATTTCCTATAACCTGTGGCAGCATCATAACTGTCGGGCTGAGATTTATAAAAAGTGTGCATCACTCCTTCGGTGCCATTATTAAATCCGATTGCGACAATATAGAGGGTATTGAAATTAGTTTCCCTGGCAATATCATAAGCCCTGGTGTTGGCAAATTCATCAGAGCGAGTGGCACCAAATTCAGCCGCCGCATCCACATCCGGGAGATATAGCGTAATACCTGTGAAATCTTCCTCCAGGATACCCCGGTCAACACTCAAGTCGTCGGTACAGGAAGAGACCATACCAAGAATAGTGATGCAGAGGGCAGGCAAGTATAACACTTTAGGCATCCTCTGCTTTACCCTATCAGATATATATGTAAGAAATTTCATTTCAGTCAATCTTTAGTTAGTTTTCCTTCGGCAGACGGGTAGCTACAAAAGTTTTTTACCATTCTTCACGTTTTGGGGGACTTGGATAACCCCATTCATCCACTTTTACATAGATTTCTTGGGTCTCATTGTTTGATCCTACATAGAAACGGTAAATATGGTTACGCATTATAGGCCATAAATCATCTAATCCTGTAATTTCATAATCATCAAATTGATCCCGGTTCAGCTGCTTTATGGCATCATTTGTCGAATAATTCGTAAAATAAATACGGTGACATTTATTGTCATCAAGATACTCATCCTGGTTTTTTTCCGAACGATATTCGATGTGTGCTACCTTCGGAGAGGATGAAAGGAGACCCGCATCGTTGGGATCGTCGATATTTTTGTCCGGCACATACAGAATATAGCGGCGATAACCGTTTACATCCGGTTTCTGAATAAATTCGCAGAAATCAGACCGATTTATCGATGGATTGAAGATGTGGGGATACTGGGTCACTTCCTTATCTGAAAGAGATGACAAACTTGGCACGCCGTCATATTTCCAGAACCCATCGGCGGATGTGGAATAATTCCAGGAATCTGCCACATTTCTTTTAAATTTCCAAGACCCATAAAACCAAGACAGCCAATTCTGATAAGCCTGAACTTGTTCGTTAACACCCGTCTTGGATGTATCATAACCTTTTCCATAATTACAGATGTCGAACCATTCGCAATGAGTGGCATCATGATAACTGGCATTGGTGAATTTTTGCCATGCAAGGTTGGTCGGGTTCTCAACATCCATTGGTTCATTACGAGAAGTTCGGTTCATACTCCTCATACCCACATAGAAGTAATCCTTACTATTCGGAAGGTAAAGCTCAACTTTTGCAACAGATCTTATAAGGTTTATATTATCACCATCTTGCGACAGATTAAGTACAGGTACCGATCCCCAGTTGGTTATGCTTTTAAAGTGCTGAACACCATACATCGGAATAAGCTGTTCCACCCCTTGCCTGTCGGTATCATAAAGATATTTATCGCAAATATATTCAATTGAATATATCACAACGGCATTATTATCAGTATTGTAAATATAGATATATTCAGGGTCTGCATTAATGCTGATATCCTTATAATATTGCTTTGGTTCCACACTACTATAACTACTTGAGTTAGTCATATAAGTGCTACTCCGCTGAATATGGAATTTCGCATTTCTCGATTCCTCAGAAGATCCCCACAAGATTCTCAACTTCCCTGTAGCGGGAGCCAAAAATCTTATGTATCCTGCTGTTTTATTATCTTTATCGCCGTTTATATTTAACCTGTTATTGTTATTGTTACTCTTGTCTTGTTC
>JAFLTR010000007.1 GCA_022509205.1 Muribaculaceae bacterium
TCTATGATGCCTCAACTCAGCAATTTTCCGTAAAGTCATTTCAGGCTCAATATAACGAGGAGGAGGGTGAAATTCTCTTCCCGGATAATGCTGGTATGCAGTGGTGGCTTTATGACTATTCTCTAGAACCGATGTTTCCGCTTGATATGTATACCATTGAGGGAGCCGTGAAAGTGAAAAAGACCATCAATAGTCTTATAATCAATAAAGGTGAAGAGGGCAGTCTGCAGATTAAATTCCAGGACTTCAGTCGTATCGACTTTAAAAATGGTAATCTTGTCTTTGATACTGACGATGGGCTATCTATCCCTCTTGCAAACCTCAAGACTGTCCATTTCGATGAATATTTCGAAGAGGATAAAGTAGGGGATGGCGATGAAAATGGTGATGACAATGCATCAGATAGTATTGCCTCGATAGAGCTCGACAGCAAAGTGAGACTGCTTTATGGCAAAGATTGGCTTGCCATCACCGGTCTTCAGCCCGGCTCATCCGTGAATATCTTCAGTCTCAACGGAGCAAAAGTAATATCAGAAAAAGATTATGAAAGTCAGCAGATAGATATATCCAAGCTTGCTCCGGGTGTATATGTGGTAAATTCCGGAGAATACTCTTTCAAAATCGTAAAATAAATTGATATCAAATATAAGATGAAAAAATTAGTTTTATCCATAATCTCAACGTTAGCTCTAACTTCTTTTGCTCTCGCCGACGAGCCTAACGTGATGGTGATTCATTATAATGACGGCTCGGAGGCTAAGGTCAAGATAGAGAATATAGAACACCTTGAATTCCTGAATCTTGATGATCTGAGCGGTTTTGAAGATGCGAAGAATCCGTCAGCATCGACCGATTCGCCCACTGATCCGGGAGACTCTACAGAGCCAGGAGGTTCTACGGATCCGGAGTTACCGGAAACGGCACCAAAAGTAGGAGACTATTTCTATAGTGACGGCACTTGGAGCGACGGAGGATTGGTGAGCATCGATCCCGATGGACAGAACGCCGTGTGGTCGTCGACAAAACCGGGCCCTATCGAAGGTAAAACAGTTATAGGTATTGTTTTCAATACCAATCCGGATAGAATCTCAGAAACCGAGAAAGCTAAGGGGTTTACCCATGGCTATGTCATCGGTTGCAAGAATATTACTGACCCCCAAAAGAAAAACTATTCCCAATATCCGGAGAGCGTATGGTATGCAAGCCAGTATGCCTACACCAATGATCTCGTACAAGTGAATCAAGTGGCAAAAACAGCTGTAACATGCTATAACAATATAGAAGGCTATGCAGAGACAAAGGCAATCCTTGAAAATAACGAGGCTGAATATTACTATACCGATATACCGATGTTCTACTACGGCACTCAAGCATACCCTGTAGCCGCTCCTAAGAATACAAGTGGATGGTATATCCCTTCTGTGGGTCAGATGTGGGATTGTGTAGCCAATTTCTGCAGTGGGGAAGTGGCGAAGTTCCTTGCGGATAATCGAACAAATTCGAAAGATTTTACATACTATGTATCCAAAAATGACCTTACATCGGCTGCTTTCCCGCAATTCATGAAGGTGTTTGAACTTGTGCCTGATACAGACAAGGATGATATGACCATCCCGGACAATGGAAACCTCAACAACAACACTGGCACGATAAACCTTGCCACTTCCACTCGATATGATGATGAGACAAGAGTCATCATCAGCCTTGGATTGGATAAATGTAAACTCATAGAGGGTATGGCCGCATGGTTTGACGAAGAAACCCATGCTCGCCCTGTACTCGCATTCTAAAATAAGTTTCTACAGATAATAATAATCTAACATTAAAAAAGATTTAGCTATGAGAAAATGCTACTCATTACTAATCGGGAGCGTTTTGGCCATGACAGGGATTGCCGGAGCCAACGCCCAAACGGCCAAAACCGTGCCGTATTCCTCTCCTATAGCCATAAGCACAGGTGTGGATGATGGCTGGACTGCTATTCAAAGTGATAATGGAAATTGGAATTTTACTAGTACCAGTGCTAATACCACTGATATTGGTGGATCTGGATTTATGGCTGAAAGTAGAGGAAATACAAAAGCAGCCAAGGATGAATGGTTGATATCACCTCTGATTCATTTCGATGCCGATAAAGAATACAGACTGTTTTATTATTATAAGGCAGAAAGTAACACTCATCCTCAAGACATGAATATGTATATCACCCCCTCGGATGACCCTGCTACAATAAAACGAAGCACTCCTAATGATGCAGTAACTGGTTTTATTCAAACTACTTGGACGAAACAAGATTATACATATAAACCTACTACTACCGGAGATTATCATGTAGCGTTACAATGTGTTTCTCTTAGTGATAATTACTATATGAGGATTGCAGTTCTACAGGTTTATGAAAATAATTTTGCTCCTTCAGGTGTAACAGGTCTGACTGCTTCCCGTGATGAATCTACACCTCGTGAAGTTAAAGTTAATCTATCCTGGACTCTTCCGACAGAAAGCGTGTTTGGTGAAACCTTCTCCGACACTCAGACTATCAGCAAAGTGAATATCTATCGTGACGGTGGAACAACTCCGATCAAAACTTTCAATGAAGCAGCCACTACATTTGAAGACAATGCTGATAATGGCCTTACTGCCGGTATCCATACCTACGAGGTTGAAGTGGAAGTGGCAGGAGCTCTTAGTCCAAAAGTTAGTGTAACAACTAAATATGTGGGCCCTGTGACTCCGGAAGCTGTGCCTTATACATGGACGATAACGGATCAGGATGCCTTCGAAGATTGGAAAAGTTTAGTGGCGGATGAAGCGGTAAATACATCTAATTGGACTTATTATTCTTTAGGTACTTACGCACGTTTTTCTAACACTGCAAACCAAAAAGAAGCTAATTATCTGATCGCACCTCCTTTTAATATCACAAAAGAAGGGTATTATCTTGTTACTGTGAATGCGATGATAGGAAATACTTCCTATAATCCGGACAATATACTTAAAGTTGTATACGGAAATGAATGCAGTATTGCTTCTATGCAAACTGTCTGTGATAAAATCAATTTCACATCCAGTTCAAAGGCTCCATATTCTTATGTAGTTAAGATTTCAACTCCCGGCACATATTATTTTGGTGTGGAAGCTGCATCCGAGACTCCTAAAGCTACTACATTTGGCGTTTATAGTATAGGTTTGGAAGAAACCGAAAAGACTCCAAATGTAGTGACTGACCTTACAGCAACACCGGGCGAAAATGATGCTTTGACCGTAAACCTGACATGGACTTGTCCCACCCAATCTTCTAACGGGGAAACTCTCGCTAATTCTGAATATTCAATCGAAGTCTATAGAGGAGCTGATAAAATAGCAACTTTAAATGGAGGCATTTCTTCTTATAAAGATGAAGCCATCGAACAGCCGGGAGTATACAATTATTCAGTAAAGACTGTAGCTCCGCAAGGCGCTTCAGTGGGACCGGTAGAAATCTCGAGTCCTTGGGTTGGACCACATATTGTAGCTTTGCCATATAGTACACAATTTAAACCGGCTGATACTACTGTAGCAGTATGGGATATCGTTGATGCCAATAAAGATGGTAAATCTTGGGTCTATTATTCTAATTCATATCGTTGTGCTCCTTCTGAAGAAGCCGGAGAGGGTGATAGATTATACAAATTCGAGGATTATTTCCTTACTCCTCACTTTGACATACCTGCCGGTTACTATAAATTACAGTTTAAGGTAATGGGAGGTAATGCATCTAATCCGGTAGAATTCAAAGTAGGTGCAGTCAAAGCCGGAACCTTCAATGCTGAAAATCCCGTACTCCTACAGGAGGAAAGCTTCACTTCAACGTCATTAGGAGCAAGTGCCTTTCAAACTTATCTATTTAAGGCAGAGACTGCTGATAAATATCAGATTGTCTTTGGTTTGGATGGTTTCTATTTTGTATCAAACATTAGTAGTGATGAATATTATTTCCCCGGCATTTCAGATTTCTCTATTGAGGCCTTCCCTGTGCTTCCGGAAGTCGCTACTGAGCTGACAGCGGAAGTTGCAGATAACGAAGAACTCGAGGTAACACTTACTTGGATTAACCCGAGTGTGACTAATGTGGAGGACATGGATCTTGAGATCGCTAAGGCTGTCATTATCCGTGACGGGGAAGAAGTGGCTGAAGTGACTGAAAATCTCCCGCTTGGTGAACAGTCAACCTTCGTTGACACTGAAGATACTGGTCTAACAGCAGGTCCTCACACTTATTCTGTCGAGATCTATAACTTTGCCGGAAAGAGCACGGAGGAAGCTCCTACTGTAAAAGTCAGCTGGGTTGGCGGTGGCCTTGAGGCTCCTGTTAGACACAGTGTAGAGCATTTCGAAAATCTCTGGACATTTATCGATGCAGACAACAATAAAAACAGTAGCTGGGACTGCTGGTCGATCGGTACAACTGCCATGAAAGTGGATCAATCCAATGAAGATGGTTCATTTGATGACTGGGCTGTATCTCCGAAACTGAAGGTGGAATCGGGTGTCACTTACACTCTGACATTCGAAAGTTACCTGGGTGCCCTCTTTGCTCAATATGCTCCATATACTCTCGACGTATATGTTTTGAACGGATCTACTGATCAAGCTATCAAGATTGGTGAGATTGTTTCAAAAGATGAAACTGCTGATGCAACTACAGATCCGGAGACCACAACAATAACCATCTTTGGTGATGAAGGCCTCATGTTTGATGATCCGGTCGTTTCTACCCGTGCTAATGATGATGCCAATGGCGGTGCTGATGAACAGTTCGCAGCTGTTCCTGCTCAGACACTTAATATAGCCTTACATTCTCATTCAAAGGGAGGAGTGTATGTGAAAACTTTCAAGATGGAGGAATATGATGACTCCCTTTCTATAATCGAATCTCTCGAACATGAGAATGAATTTGCAACTGATGGTGAGGTTGAATACTATAATCTCCAGGGTATGAAGGTGAAGAATCCCGATAAGGGCATCTTTATCAAAGTAGAAGGAGATAAAGTCACTAAAATTGCAAGATAATCAATTTTAAATCGCTACAATGTAGGGACGTGTCATAGGCACGTCCTTACGCGTATAATCAAGAAATAGAATGAAAAAAAGATACAAGGAGATCAACCGGTATTTACTTGTCCTGGGAATACTTGCCGGTAGTGCCTTTATAGCCGATGCACAGAGCAGTTCCGAAGGAGTCCCTGCTCCTGATACAAAAGTGGCAGGCATTATGGTCTATAATGAAAACTGGCAATTAGGAGAACCGGATGCCGGGGTTTATTATATTGAGGTGAAGCCAGGTGGTTCTATTACCCCGATTTATAAGAATCCTGTGATGGCAGATGTGGTCTGTGCTTTAAAAAAGGATAACCTGATGTATACAGCAGAGGCCACACAGGATTATAGATATTACTATCGACAGATGAACGTCTCTGATTGGTCGACTGTCGGAACCAAGCAGGAAATAGATGTCGAAGATGCCCCGGGGGCTCTTACCTATGACGCCACTTTAGGTAAGGCATTTGGTTCATTCTGGAATGAAAATTATGGAGGTTTCAGTTATTTCGGTGATTTCAATCTTAACTCTGCAAGCTGGACTTCAATCGACAAGGTGCAACGTGACGAGAGAGATATATTCGCCCTTGCTGCTGATGGGAAAGGTACTATCTACTGTCTGTTTGGAGCTTACAATTATCTGGCTACTCTTGACCCGGTAACCGGACAAGTGAACAGAATTAAAACAACTGATTTCGAAATTGACACCAACTGGGCTGAAGGTAGAGTTAGTTCAATGTGTTATGATGAAGAAAATGACCGACTGATTGCTGCTGTAGCAGAAACTCTCGGCTGGGGTGCAAATAAATCCTACCGCAGTGGACTTTATACAATCAACCCTCATACGGGAGAAACATCAAAGGTAATGGATCTTCCCGGTAACGCTTGTTTCGCCGGGCTTTATGTAGTCGATGAGGCTGTCGATCCCACTGCTCCGGGAGAACCAACCGGACTATCAGTCAATCTTCAAGAAACCTCGATTCAGGGAACTGTAAGCTTTACAATGCCTTCCAAAACTGTCGGAGGTTCTCCTCTTTCCGGGTCTCTGGTGGCTATCATTAATCTTAACGGCAAGGAAACTACAGTTTCTGATCTCTCGGCAGGCCAACAGGTTACAACCCCTGTGCTCACGTTTATAAATGGAGAGAATATTTTGAAGGTGACCATTGCTGACAGTCAAAAACGTGGCGGTTCGCAGTCATTGACTTTCTGGGCTGGTGAAGATTCTCCTCTCGCGCCTTCGGATGTGAATCTTACCATTGATAACGGTAGGGGATTGCTAACTTGGAAGGCTCCAACAGGAGGTGTCCATAACGGAAATTTCAATGTAAACAATGTAAAATATCGAGTAGTGCGACAGCCCGAAAATAAAGTAGTGGCGGATGCTTTAACATCAACCAATTTCACAGACTCGGGAATAGACACTTCGTATAAGATTATCTATTACACTGTGACTGCCTATAACTCTGCCGGGAATTCAACTCCGGCTGAATCCAATCGGGCTCTATCTATAGGGGCTTTCCAGATTCCATATAGTGAGGGATTCGACACGGCTGATGATTTCGCCCTGTGGACCGTTGAGGACATCAACGGGGGGTCTACTTGGACTTATAACAACGGAAACGATGAGAAAGCGGCTGAATATAAATATGATGACAATAAGTTGCCCGGAGATGACTGGTTAATTTCTCCTCCTATTCATCTTGAAGCAGGAAAGTCTTATAAGTTGTCTTATAAATGGCGCGTGTTATCAAAGAATTATCCGGAAAGTTTCGAAATTTTCTTGGGTGCCAAGCCGGAAGCTTCGTCAATGAATCAATTGCTGACTAAAAAGGTGAAAGTGACAAATACAGCCTATCAGACGGCAGAACAGGCATTGACTGTAGCATCTACCGGTAGCTACCATATCGGTATTCATTGTTTCAGCGATGGATACATGTATGTCCTCCGAGTAGATGATATTGAAATTTCGGAGATGGATAGCAAGGTTCCGGCTGCAGTAAACGATCTTACAATTACTCCGGCTCCACAAGGTGTTCGTTCGGCAACTGTCAAATTCACTGTGCCATCCGTTGATAGCCAAGGCAATACACTCACAGAGGTTTCTTCTGTAAAAATCCTCAGGAATAGCAATCTCATTCATGAATTAACTCAGGTTAATCCCGGACAGCAGGTAGAATACATAGACAATGATATCACAACAGACGGAATGATGAAATATTCTGTTGTTTGTGAAAACAGCAGTGGTGCAGGTATTGAGGCAGTCAAAGAAGTGTATGTAGGTATAGATGCTCCCGGAGCTGTGACTGACCTGACAATTTCTGAGGTAAATAATCATCCTTTTATGAAATGGACCGCACCGTCAAGTGGGGTAAACGGAGGGTGGTTTGATGTCAATGCCGTTATATACCGGATTGTAAGAAGCGATGGAACTGTGATAAGTGAAAATTGCAAGGAAACTCAATTTACTGATAACTCCTATACTTCACCTACGCAGGGTCAGGATGCGTTATGGTATTTGGTTACACCCTATGTAGGTGACACAAAAGGCGCCTATGCTCAGACTGAACTTCTATTGTGTGGTACTCCTTATGCCACTCCTATGGTAGAATCTTTTGCTAATGCGGATATGAAATATTATCCGTGGATTGCTCAAAGCGATAACGCTGTGAATTATTCCTGGACTCTCGACAATATGGGTTATAATCCTCAGATATCAGATCAAAATGGTGACAAAGGACTGGCCACTTTCCATAGTGTCGGGGAGCCTTCAGGCACAGTCTCATATTTCTATTCGCCGAAATTTGACATTTCTAATCTGGAAAACCCTGTATTGAATTTTTATATCTATCATGCTCCCGGAGATGGAAACGGTTCCCTTGAGGTAGTAGTCAGCGCAGGAACCGATACTTTCGAAGGCCTTCAAGAAGCGCCTGCAATCTCTCGTACATCCGCCACAGGTTGGATACGATATTCTGTGAGCCTTTCAAGCTATAAAACCGTTCCTTGGATTCGTATCGGATTCAAAGGTACCGGTGACGGGGTGGCGGATATATACCTTGATAATGTTTCTATTGAAAATGGAGTTAACAAGGATCTTGCTCTAACATCCCTCAAGGTTCCTACCAAGATTGCAGCGGGAGAACATATCAAGGTAAAGGCTTCTATACTTAATAATGGTATACAAAAAATTGAGAATGGCTCAATTAATCTTTTTGATGGAGGAGGTAAAACCCTTGGATCAATGAATGTTCCGGCTCTCGAAGCAGGTAAAAGCTGCGATATGGAGATTCCGGTAGAAGCTACTTCAGAAGGAAAGATTAAAATCAATGCTACTCTTGTTGTGGAGGGGGATGAAAATTTAGTAAACAACTCCCTTTCAGCTGATGTTAATGTGGTGAAAGCTTCTATAAATTCACCCCAGAATCTAAGCGGCAATTTTGAAAATGGAGTTGTATCTCTCACATGGGAGGCACCAGCTTCTCATGGAGTCGTGACTGACGATGTGGAAGATTATGAGGATTTCGCTATTGACGGTGTGGGGGATTGGACTATGTGGGATGGTGATTATGACACCACCTATATTATCAACACTTCCTATGGAGATTATCCCAATTCATCTGCCCGAAAGGCTTTCCAAGTTTGTAATGCAGATCTACTTGGAATAAATATCTGGGATGAAGGAAAGCCTCATAGTGGAAACAAGATGTTTATGGCTATGTGCAATAATATCTATGTCAACAACGATTGGTTGATCTCCCCGGAACTTAATGGTAAGGAACAGTGGATCAGTTTCTATGCCCGTTCCTTTACTCTCCAGAATCTTCCCGCCGAGAGGATGAGAGTGTGGTATTCAACAACAGATAATGATCCCGCGAACTTCACGGAAATTACTTCTTCTTATGTGGAGCTTCCGGGCTCATGGCAGAAGTATGAATATTATCTTCCTGAAGGGGCCAAATATTTTGCAATCAATTGTGTAAGCGATGGTGCTTATGCAATGTTTGTAGACGATATCTCATTCAATGATTTAACTGTGCCTACATGGGTACTGGATCATTATGAAATTTATCGTGATGGTCAAAAGATCGGTGATTCAAAAACCTCTTCATACTCCTATGCAGAAACAAATGCTGGAGGTTCTTATACGGTAAAGGCTATCTACGACAGAGGTGAGAGTGGATTCTCAGATCCGCTTATACTGAATGGAAACGGTAGCATTTCGGATGTAAATGTTTTGTCTGCAAGAGTCTTCAGTGGTAGAGGTAATATAACAATCTGCGATGCTGAGGGCCTTGAATGTTCTGTATTCTCAACTTCAGGTTCGCTCATATTCCATGGGGTGTCGGAAAGCGACAGGATTGTCTTAATAACTACACCCGGAATTTATATTGTTAGGATTGCTAATCGTTCCTATAAACTTGTAGTAAGGTAAATAGGGATTTGTGTATAAATAAGCATAGACAATTCAACAACTAATTAAGTAGTTTGAAAGGGATTCCTTCCGGTCTTTGCGGCGATGGCCGTTATAGGGCGGGAGGAATTCTTTTTTGTAAATTTCCCAACGGTTTGCTTTTGTGATAATAAAAGATTAACTTTGAGAATAATTCTAAGAATTATTATGCCGACAGAAGATCTGAATCATATATTTATCTCTCCATTTACCGATTACGGTTTTTATCATCTTTTCGGGAAAGAAGGAAAATCACGGCAGAATCTCATATTCTTACTGAATGCGATACTGCATGATTATCTTGGCTTCGAGAAGATTGTAGATTTAAGTTTCGGACAGACAGAAAATAAGGGTACCAGTTCTGTTCATAAATCCACACGCTATGATATACATTGCACCACCGATCAGGGTCATCATATAATTGTGGAGATGCAAAACAGGTGGGAACCGAACTTTGATAACCGGTTGCTCTATTACGTAATAGAGACCATCGCCAAGCAGGGCGTGCATAAATTCATGAAGCAGACGTGGAATTATGAGATAGTGCCGGTAGTAGGAATAGCCTTATGTAATTTCACACGTGAGAAGTTCAAGAACCGCCCATTGACATATTATAATTTGCGGGAAATAGAGACCAACGAGCCTTACGGAGAACAAATCAATTTAGTGTATGTGAATATTAAAGAATTCACCGAAGATGAAGATAAATGTAAGACAGAGCTTGAAAAGATAATCTATAGCTTGAACAATATGGAAACCCTACAAAAGCAACAACATAATCCGTTTTCTACGGCTCCCGGTGATTTTTACGACAATTTGTTGACTATGAGTCAATACAGCTCATTGACTCCTGATGAACAGATGGAATATACCCGGGCCAGGATGTATGCCAACGATGAGATGCTTCGCATTCAACGAAGCAGAGCCGAAGGAAGAGCCGAGGGAAGAGCCGAGGGTGAGAGTCAACAGGCATGGCGCAGTGCAGAAAAGATGTTTGCAAAAAATCTCGATTTGGAAACCATCTCAGAGTTCACCGGTCTCCCTCTGGATGAATTGAAAAAACACTTCAGTTGAATCCTGCTTGTTAAACAAGATAAAACTAAGGGATTCCTTCCGGTCTTTGTGGCGATGGCCGTTAACGGGGCGGGAGGAATTCTTTTATATTATTTTTTGGGGAAATTGCAGCAATAACTTATATTTGTAAAAAATTAGAACTTTCTTTCCTACGGACCTTTCCATAGGGAAAAAGAGTCGACCTTAAAATTAATACCATGAACAACGACAAGACAAAACGTCTCCTTTTGGGTGACGAAGCTTTTGCCTTGGGTGCGATAAATGCAGGTTTATCAGGTGCATACGCATATCCGGGTACTCCTTCCACAGAAATTCTCGAATTTATCCAGATGGATCCGTTGGCGAAGCAGCGAAAGATCCATTCCGCATGGTCAACCAACGAAAAAACGGCCATGGAGGAAGCTCTCGGTATGTCGTTCTGTGGTAAACGGGCCACTGTCTCAATGAAACATGTGGGAATGAATGTAGCAGCCGATCCCTTCATTAATTCGGCTATGACGGGGGCCAACGGCGGTCTCCTTGTGGTTGCAGCCGACGACCCATCTATGCACAGCTCCCAAAACGAACAGGACTCCCGTTTTTATGCAGACTTCGCGATGATACCTACCCTCGAGCCATCCGACCAGCAGGAAGCATACGATATGGCCAAATACGGGTTTGAACTGTCTGAGAAGGCCGGGATTCCGGTGTTGGTGAGATTTGTGACCCGCCTTAGCCATTCAAGAGCCGATGTGGAGGTGGACAAAAATCCTATGCCTGAAAATTCGCTCCATTATCCCGCAAGAACAGACCAATGGGTGCTCATGCCGGCGATGTCAAGGAAAAGAAATGTCAGCCTGATAAATGATTTCGCAAAACTTCAGGAAGATTCGGAAGCCTCACCTTTCAATTTTTATCAGGAGGGGAAAGACTCTTCTCTTGGAATCATTGTAAGCGGAATCGCTCATAATTACCTGAAGGAAATCTATCCTGAGGGAATTCCTTATCCGGTGGTGAAGATTTCACAATATCCTTTGCCGGTGAAATTGATTTCCAAACTTATGGATACTTGCGATTCGGTATTGATTCTCGAAGAGGGCCAACCGTTTATCGAAAAGAAAATCCGGGGTGAACTGGATAAAAATCTTCTTCCGATTTATGGTAAACTGACTGGAGAGGTGAAGCGCGACGGGGAACTGACGCCCGATTTGGTGAAAAGTGCATTGTTAAAAATAAAAGGGGAAGAATGTGGCCTCAAGGAGAAAGACTTAAAGGCCGCTTCTGAGATTGTGACGCCACGACCGCCGGCATTGTGCCAGGGTTGCGGTCATAGAGACGTGTTCCAGGCTCTTAACGAAGTGTTGGAAGAATACGAAAGTCCGAAAGTTTTCGGCGACATAGGCTGCTACACACTCGGGTTTCTTGCTCCGTTTAATGCTATCGACACGTGTGTAGACATGGGTGCTTCCATCACAATGGCCAAAGGAGCTGCCGATGCCGGACAGAATCCCTCAGTGGCCGTGATAGGCGATTCCACCTTCACTCATTCCGGAATGACAGGACTGCTCGATGCTGTGAATGAAAATTCACCGATGACTGTAATTATCACTGACAACCTCACCACCGGTATGACCGGAGGCCAGGATTCCCAAGGCACCGGTAAACTGGAGGATATATGTCTTGGAATCGGGGTAGACCCGAAGCATTGCCGCACAATTGCCTCCCATCCCAACAATATCGCCGACATGAAGAAACTTTTCAAGGAGGAGATAGATTATCCGGGGCTTTCAGTGATTGTTTCGCGAAGAGAGTGTATACAGACAGCAAGAAGAAAAGCAAAACAAAAATGAAGACAGATATAGTGCTCGCCGGAGTTGGAGGCCAGGGTATCCTCTCCATAGCCAATGTGATAGGATTGGCAGCGTTAAAAGAGAATCTTTACTTGAAGCAGGCAGAAGTCCACGGAATGAGCCAACGGGGTGGCGACGTGCAATCTAATCTCCGCATTTCCGACACCCCTATCTCTTCTGATCTCATACCTTTCGGAGGAGCCGACCTCATTGTGTCGCTTGAGCCGATGGAGGCCCTCAGATATCTCCCTTATCTATCCGAAACGGGTTGGATTGTCACCAACACAAATCCTTTCGTGAATATTCCGAATTATCCGGAGATGGAAAAGGTCATGACGGAACTGGCAAAGGTGGATAATCTTGTGGCATTCGACATGGACAAAGTTGCCAAAGAAATCGGTTCCCCGCGTTCCTCAAATATGGTTTTGCTTGGGGCTGCATCACCTTTCCTCGGGCTCCCAAAAGAGATTATCGAAGAAGGAATATCCGGTTTCTTTGCAAGCAAAGGGGAGAAGATAACGGACTTAAATCTCAAGAGCTTCGAAGCCGGACGCATTGAAGCCGAAAAATTTATCAAAGGGAAAGCCTTCAACGTGTGATTCCGAGGATTCAACGGAGCATGCAACGTCCCTGCAAATTTTCAACTGGTTTATATTGCCGTTGATATCGTTGCAGGAGCTATTACAACTCTGACAGCTATAACAACTTTCATAACTCTAAAACTCTCACAACTCTAATATGCTTCCCTTAACTAATCAACAACTGGAGGATGCAATCCGGAAACTGGAGATCCAGGATATCACTACGGCCACCATCCGACAGATAGTGTCTTTATCCAAAGAACTCGAACAGGCCTCCGGAGAACCGTTCATACATCTTGAAATAGGCAATCCCGGGCTGCAGGCCGAAAGAATAGGCATCGAGGCTGAGATCGAGGCTCTCCAAAGAGGAGTGGCCAACGCTTACCCCGACATCAGCGGAATCCCGGAACTCAAGAAAGCCGGTTCTGAATTCGTGAAGGCTTTTCTCGACCTTGAAATCCCACCGAAATATATAATTCCTACAGTCGGTTCGATGCAAGCCTGCTACACCCTTTTCACTCTCCTTAAACAGAGGCTTCCCGAACGTGACTCCGTGCTCTTCTTTTGTCCCGGATTTCCCGCTCAACAACATCAGGCCAAGATGCTCGGATTGAAATGCGTGGAATTCGATATCTACAACTATCGTGGTGAGAAACTAAGGGACAAACTGGATGAGATTCTTTCTTCGGGGAAATTCACTGCTATGATCTATAGTAACCCCAATAATCCGAGTTGGACCAATTTCACAGAGGAGGAACTGAAGATAATCGGTGAAGCAGCTACAAAAAATGACGTGATAGTGTTGGAAGACCTCGCTTATATGGGGATGGATTTCCGTAAGGATTTCTCTGTGCCTTATGAAGCTCCCTTCATACCGTCGGTGGGAAAATACACCACCAATTTTATCCTGATGATATCGGCTTCCAAGATATTCAGTTACGCGGGGCAGCGGGTAGCCATCGTGGCTATGAGCCCGGAAGTGTTTAATCGAAGGTATCCTGTGCTGGAGAAATTTTATGAGATGCCTAATTTCGGAGAATGTTACATTTTCGGAGTGCTTTACACTGCTTCATCAGGAGTGGCCCATTCGGCTCAGTTCGGTATGGCTGCAATGCTCAGGGAGGCCACTAAGGGGAATCTCAATTTTGTAGACCACACGAAAGATTATGGACGCAGGGCCGCTAAAATGAAAGAAGCATTGCTCTCAAATGGATTCCATATCGTATATGACAAAGATGGCGAAGAACCGATTTCCGATGGATTCTTCTTCACAGTAGGATATAAGGATATGCCGAGTGAGACGCTTCAGAAGGAACTGCTGAGATACGGGATTTCCGCAATTTCTCTTCCATGCACCGGAAGCAAAAGAGACGGAGTCAGGGTATGCGTTTCGATGATGACCGATCCCCGACAATTTACAAAACTTAATGAACTGCTAAAAAAGTTCCATGATGACCATCAAAGGTAAGACCACAGCCGAGGAAGCTGTAAAGCTAATCAAAAGCGGCGACCATATCTATGTGCAGGGCAGCACCTCCATACCTGAAGTGCTTTTGAAAGCATTGGCCGAAAGAGGAGATGAGCTGAGGGATGTAACCGTCTATTCAGGTTTTGGTGTTGCCAAAGGTGAGTCGCCTATATGTAGGCCGGAGTTTAAGGACTCTTTCCTGGTAGACAGTTTCTTTGTAAACAACTCAGTGAGACGATGGATAGGGGAGGGTTATGGAGTCACCACCCCGTGTTTCCTGGGTGAGGTGCCCTCGCTCTTCAGGGAGGGCTATTGGAAAGTGGATGTGGCATTCCTCAATTGCAGCCTGCCAGACAAAGATGGTTATGTGAGCTATGGCGTTTCTGCGGATGTAGCCGTATCGGCAGTGGAGTGTGCAAAGATGATTATTGCCCAGATAAATCCCAATATGCCATTCTCCTACGGCGACCCGGTGATTCATCTCTCCGAGATTGATGCCTATGTGGAGGTAAATGAGCCCCTTGTGGAAGTGGCTACCCCCCGCCCGTCGGAGGCAGAGAAGATCATCGGAGGATACATAGCGGAAGAGATTCCGGATGGCGCAACCCTTCAGATCGGGGTAGGGGGAATCCCTAACGCTGTGTTGTCGGCTTTAAGAAATCATAAACATCTCGGCCTCCACACCGAGGCTATGACCGACGGAGTGCTCCCCTTGATTCTTGAGGGAATCATCGACAATTCAAGAAAAAAGATATTGCCGGGGAAATCTGTGGCTTCCCTTGCCTTGGGCTCGCGAGAGCTGTATAAGGTGATGGACTATAACAAAGATATGATTTTTAAGGATGTGGCCTGGACCAATGATCCCTTCATAATAGGGGAGAACCCGGATGTGGTCTCTATAAATTCATGTCTCGAGATTGATCTGACCGGACAGATATGTGCCGATTCTATCGGGCAAAAAATCTATTCCGGCATAGGGGGACAACATGATTTTGTTTACGGTTCATCGAGAAGCGAGGGTGGCAAATCATTTCTGGCGATGCTTTCCACCACGTCAAAGGGTGACAATAAGATCAAACCGGTTTTGACCGCAGGTGCCGGTGTTGTCACGACCCGTTTCCAGACGGAATGGATAGTTACCGAAAATGGCAAAGCAAACTTAAAGGGGAAGAACTTGCCCCAAAGGGCCAGGGCTCTGATTTCTCTTGCAGCTCCTCAATTTCGCGAGGAGCTTGAGAAGGCAGCCTGTGAACGTTTCGGCTACAGCTTCCTGCGCCTCCGCAACTAAGAGTTAGGGATGTGTTGTATCGCGAGGCTTTCGCGGATTTTTAGGGGCGATTATTTACCGAGGGTGACGCCGGGTTGTTCAACGTAGCGCCAGGGAAGTATCTCTATTTTGATGCCTAAATAGGATTCTTCGGGATCATTCGGATTCTCAGGGTATATCACAGTGTTGCCGTCTGCCACGGGTACTCCTAATCCATTGATGGCATTGACTGTGAAATTGTACCAGTTGTTTCTTACCACGCCGTATTTGCCTGTACCCGCTACTACCGTCCCGGCTGATTCCACATCAGAGCCCATGTGAGGTATGTCAAACCAATAGTAAGTCTGGCCCGATTCCCAATATTTGATGAGGCCGACCAAATCAAGGGCTGCTTTAATTTCCGGGGCGTTATCACGATATCCCATATCATTCTCACCCTTATCCAGCACTCCATCTTCGCCAATTCCCATTTTCAAGATAGCATAATATCTTTCAGAGCCATCGTTTTTTAAAGCCACTTTGGCATAATAGCGCGGGGAAGAGTCAGCGGTGTATGCATTGTCGGGGTTTCCCGGAGATGAAGCCACCAACTTAAGGTCGCTCCCGGTGATTGAGGTCCAGGTATTCCCCGTTTGTTTATAGATTTTGGTGTAGGATGCCCAAGTATTCATTAGGGCCGTTTTCGTGTCGTTATCATTGAAGTTGTAGATCTCTCCGCCCCATTGTGCGAGAGTGAGGGGAGTTCCGGAAGAGTTAACAAGTTGGGCGGCACCGATCACCTTAGATGAAACGAGTTCTTCGGAAATGCCGGCTTCATTCCTTCCTGCATTTTCGAGGAGGTAGGTGTAGTTTATATTTCCGTTGTTGGAGTCAAACCGGTATTGCTTGGCATCGTTATAGTTTTGGAAAGTGAAATTACCGTCGATTTTATCTATAGAAGGATTTATCGCCCAATAGGAACGAAAGTTGGTGGGATCGTTCCAGTCTACCGACCAACCGGAGAATTTCTCGTCCCAACGGGTATTGATTTTCTTCACCAGTCGAGCAGTCTTGGCTTTGGCGGTGACATTCCAGCCAATCAATCTTACATAGATATCAGTGCCGGAAGAGCCACCTTGATCAATCTTTTCAGACGAAAGCTTATAGATATCGAATGTCTCGTTATTGTAAGTCACCTGTTGGGGTGAAACAGGGACTCCGTCGGCTGTAGTAATCGCGATGTTGCCGGATACCTTTGCCAATACTCGTTCCAAATAAATGCTGGCCGGAGAGTTTTGAGCCTCCTCTTCTGTTTGCTTGATATTGTCGCGGATATATACGGCTATTATCTCGCTGTCAGTGCTTTCTGTAGAAGATGATTGAGATGATTCGTTATATATAGTCTTTTTCCCTTTATAGACAGAAGAACTCATAACAAAAGCTTCTTGGCTGCTATAATCGCCGGCATTTTGCAAAAGGGAGATATGGGTGCCTGCAGAAAGCGATGGTGCACTGCTACCGATATTGGCTACCACCGCTATATATGAGGGACAAGAGTTGGTTACGATACTTGATTCTATTTCCAGAAGTGTTGTGACGGTTGATTCAATATTGGAGGTATTCCCGGCATTTCCGCTTGAATAATTGTTGGAAAGGTCGGCGCTTCCTACATCGATATGAGTGGCACCTACGGCATTTATAGCCTGTGCTTTGAGATCCTTATCGAAGAAATAAAACCGGAGATTGTCGATTCTGTTTTCATTAGCGGAACCGACGTAGAACCCGTCGCGTGTTCCCACAGTAGGAACCACAATATTTATGCACAGGTAGCCATTTCCAGAACCAGCCGTCAGATTGTTCTGGATATCCTTTTCCTTTTCCGACTCACTTGAGCAAGAAATTAGAAAGGCTACAAATGCAATCAATATATATTTAAATCTCATATAGAATCAGAAGAATTATTACATGTCTGAAAGGCTTATTTCAAAGAAATACACATCGCCATACGTGCTATAGATTTTTATTTCTGTATCCCCTGAAACATTGATTGGAATTTCATATTCTCTTATTTTCGGTGTCGAATTTTTATTATTTCCGACATCATCTGTGTGCTCGGTTCCCGCAACATTTATAGTTACTTTTCGAGTCTGATCGTTATTAACCCAATACTTAACTTTAATCTTGCAAGATTCTTTAACCGTTAGCTTGAAATGCCCATTAGATGTACTACCACTTCCACCCATTTGGATACCCCATTCATTAATTTCATTATTATCTGGAATCCTTGCCTTACAATTACCTCTTCCAACTAATTCCAGACCCCCAAAATCAAATCCGGATTCTAAAGAAGTAGGATCGGAATAATCTTTAAAGATGTCATCGAAAATCCAGGAAGGATTGACCCTGTTTATTGATCCCCTATTTTCGTCGGAGTCTGAATAGAAAGATGTATTAAGAGATTTGGCATATACTCCATAGTAGTAATTGCCATTGGGTAGATCATCAGCATTTATTGTGTAGGTAAGAGTGTTACTAATTTCCCTATCTTCGCCAATCTGTTGATACCAACTATTATAAAGTTTTAAATAGTACTTATAGTCGGAGCCGTAGCGAAGGGATGCGTTGGGGTTATTGGTATTTAGATCTATGGTTACAGAGTTGGGGATGAATTTATAAACATTATAATCTTGGAGATTATCAAATTTTTTAAGTTTCACACTCTCTCTATCCGGCATCCATTCAAAGATATGGCAAACGTTGTAGGTAACAGTTGAGCATCTGTCACTATCCCACTTTTGATCTCCTAATTTTTCATCCGGGTCAAAATAGTAGAATCCTACTTTATAAGCATCCGGATCACTCTGAGCCTCAAATGTATAAGGTTCCATGTGCATCCGATATGTTCTTTCGGGATAGTTATTATTTTGTAAATACCTACAAAAAGCTACAGGACCACCAATAGACACTTCACTATTGTTGCTTATATCAAAAAACCAATACCATAGCAAATCTTGACTTTCTGTGTTTTGCACGATTGTATTTTCATCGATTCTTGGCCAATAGATACCCTTAAGGTTCATCAGAGATTCTTTCGAATAATTAGTGATTATATAGTCATACGGTGGTTCAGTTGTGCCACGCCCCTGATAAATTCTGAATACTACATTTTTATGATTGCGAGGCAAGGTGAAAGTTCCCCATGGATGGGTATCAAATCCTTCTCTGCTTATAGTGTGGAATTGTGCTTCCCACACAGAGGCGGAGAGACCGTCATCGTGAGTGCCGTTATTGGTTGTGACTTTAGTGATTATGGAATTTAAGCTGTTAACAGTGATTTCATAATTATAGATCATATTACGGAAGACACAGTAATCCCTGCCGGGAGAAGAGGTGTCTTCTTCTCCCCATTGGTCGTTGCAGTTACCTTGATGGACCACATATTCCAATTCGGCACTTTTGCGATCGGCAGAGTTTTTATCCAGTACAGTCATCTTTACCACATAGTAGGAAGCGAAACTATTATATAGATGACCCAAACAGTCGGGATAGTCAGTTTTGTCTGCCAATCTTTCTCTATCTGAATGAAGGGACGGGTTACCATTCCAGCCCCAGTGTTTGTTTTCATATTGGTAGAAAGAGAAAGTGTTGTCTCTTTCAGCCGGAATCCAATCTGTCTTCCCGTCTGAATAATAGCACTGTGGGTTGACATCTGTACCGGATTTAGCATCAAGTTTTGTATCTGCAAAATTTGGGGTATTAGTTGAAGACCATTCTCCCCAGTTTTTCGTCTCTCCGGTATAAACAGGTCTTTCAGCGAGGAAAACGCCGCGAGGAAGATTACATCTTCGATAACTTACATTTGAAACCTCAGCATTAGGCCCGGCATTGATAGCGACATTTATCTTGGAATAAAGTCTGTAAAGATAAAGCTTGCAGCCGCTCAGAGTATGATTCATTGTTTTGTATAAATCATCTGCGAGTTTCATAACACAGTCAGAATTTTCTGATGTGGCTACACTCCCGTCGCTGTTACATGAAAGGAAAGGGCGACCGCTACCGGTTTTATATACCACACCCATCATAATTCTGTCGTCGGGAGAAGAAACGTCGGGCATTGGAGCGTCTCCAATCGTCGGGCATTTGAAACTAATGTTAAGGAATTGTTGCCAAGTCTCGGCGTTCTGTAGCTGCTCTTTGATTGGCACTCCGTCCCAATCATTGAAAACAGATTTGGAATCGCTATAATATTTTCCTTCGCTATCATAATTTGCAACTCCCACGATCACCACCTGCGGATGGGCGTCGTAGTAAATCACCGGGAGAGATATCCTATTGGATGTGGGAATGAATTCATCTGAAGCTATACGATTTCCTGTGGTGGTGTCATAGACTCCAATCCATAGTTTGGAGATATGGTCAGAGCCAAAATCTTCTGCCCGGGTTCTAATTTCAGCACCGGAAGTCTCGATTTCAAAAGAGATAGTGGCCTCCACCATTTTTCCGGATGATTTTTCCTTGCCGGAATCCAACATCAGGTCATCCTTACACCCTGAGAATAACAAAGTGCAAAGAGAGAAAAACAGGTATATTAAGCGTTTGAAGTTATTCATTCTCAATCAATAGTATAAGAGATTTTCCTACTATCCGGACTTTTTACTTCAAAGTCTACATTCAGTTGATTCATCCGTAGGCCGGTTACTTTAAATCGGTAGAGGTGGTTTCGCATCACGGGGTAGATCTTTTTCAGATCATCGGAGCTCCCGGATTCCCACTTACTGTCGTAACTATCTCTGTTGGTTGTGCCTCCTCCACCCCCCGGCGCGAAATATATACGATAAGAAGCATTGTCGTCGAGGTTGTCGTCAGTGCTACGGTCGAATCTCATCTCGATACGTATTACCTTTGGCGATTCCGACATTGTAGCGTTGTTGTTAGGGTCGGTGACGTTCTTTTCCGGCACGTAAGCGTAATAGTAATAGTAATCATCACCATTGGTGTCAATTCCCCCATCGGAAGTAACGCCTACAGTGCCCCCGTCGATCATGTGAGCGTAGTCGGAGCGATTTATACGGGTATTGAAGATACGAGGATAAGGGCCGTCGCCGGTGATTTTTATAGTCCGGTTGGCCCAATCCCAGCCAAATTCCGTGTTCCATATCCCGAAAAGCCAAGCTATTTTGTTTTGATAGGCCTCTTTTTCAGCCGCTTCGCTTGAAAATGCTTCATTACTATAAGTAAATCCCTTCTCCTTGATATCTTTGATTTCTTTGTCTACTCCTAAGGCATCTTTATATTCATGGGTTAGGCTTACATCAGAGATGTTATCAGTTTTATAACTTGCACCTTTAACTTCTTCGGGATATTTCTCATCTGCAGAATATCCGTTCCAAATTACATTTGTAGGGGTAAAGACATCCAAAGGCGCCGAACGGGAGAAACGGTTCAAGGTTCTTAGAAACATGTGTTGAGGTTCCGGGAAGATGGATTTAGGTAGAAGCACCTCAACTTTAGCCACAGACCGGAGCAGGTAGATAGTACGGAATGGATATTCGTTTAATTTTGCTTCGTCGCCTGTGCTGGTGGGAAGTTTTGAAGAGAGATCGAAAGCAGTGCCTTCCGGCCACACATCAGTGCCTACCGCTTTGAAATCTTGAATGCCATACATGGAAATTCCACCCTCCGGAGTATTGGCGGGGTTGATCATCTGTTTATCTGCATTCTGGACCATCCTGGATTTCACATAGTCTATCTCATAAATAGCGATGTCGCCGTTTATGGCATAGATTGCAAAATCGGAGGGCGTGCCCGTCACACGAATTGTTTCTCCATGATCCTTTTTATAACTGAAAGTATAGGTGGCAAGTGTTTCATTCACTTCATAACTAAAGAGTTTGATACTGCTGCCGGTGCTTCCAAAAGTACCTTTTCTGACTACAAGGGTAGGCTTTTCCCCGTCATTTTTGGGGATAGCCCGGCATGTTATATATAGATAACCATCGGCGGGAAGCTGAAAAGATAAATAGTTTCCGTCGTCGGTAGAAAATTTAACGGATTCACTCACACTTCTATCTGTTGCCCGAAGTACAACACATTTTTCATCTCCTTGGGGCGTGTATGGTTTTTTTGAATCGTCGGTGTTGTCTTTGGGATTGGTTCCAAGCTTAAGTCCTCTGACTGTAATATCTTCCTCTAAATAGTTGTCTTTTGTATTGTCATAATTGTCAGGGAAGAGTTTCTTTTTCCAATCGTTATTAAGGGTCGCCCAAGCGGTCTTTATATCGGAATTGTCGGTGGTGTAACATTTGTCTGTGTTTAAATTATCTTCGCCGCCGAAATTCCAAAGTTGCCATACATTGTAGTAGTCATAATCCTTCATATCGGTGAAAGTGATCTTGACTCGGGCTGCATTGCTCAATTGAGGTTTTGTGTTGCTGTGAAAAACAGCTTTATTTACGTCATAATTATTTCGGATAGCATCTTCAGCTGCTTGGTCGCTGGGAAAACGAATAGCGAGCCAATCCTGGTACCACCCCATCTTGAATCCGGCCCCTGTAACGAAAAAGAGGGTTTCAGAATCGTCAGCCTCATCAGGATTAGATGAGCTTGTGTAAGATTCATCGGCCAAACAATGCGTGATATAAAAGATATTGTTATGGTAGATACCATTGGCATCTTTAGTGAATTGTGTATTTGTTAAATCCGGAGTTTCGGGTGTATTTGTAAAATCGGGATAACCGGCCCAGTTAGCGAACACTGCGACCTTGAAATCATTTTCCCGGATATAGTTTACCACATCTGAAGAGAGATCTTCGGTGGGAATTTTTACATAATATTTCTTTCTGTTTTCGAAATCCGGATCATTCTCATCAATAAACTCAGTAATCTCCTGGTTTTTGAATTCCTTGAGGAATGTACCGTTAGCACGGAAAAAGACCACATTGAAGTTGTCGGGATTCACCACAATCTCCTCGTCAAAGTCGGAGAGGCGTGAAGTGTGGGAATCATCAAATCCGCCGGGTATATCGAGCGCTAAGTATAGGGCACCACCTTCGGCGCCACCGTCCAGACCTGCATTATGTTGCTCCATCGATAATTTATCATCGACGCATGAGAATAGGCCTAAAAGAGAGAAGAAGGCTATAAGAAAAGGATATATATGTCGCGAAAATAGATTCATATCAGAAATTAACCTCTTTTTAATTAGATATCGACCTCTTCATAGACGATGTGCCAAGGAATTATCATCACTTCAAAACCGATATTGTTGGCCGGGGAGGGTTCATTGTTAGGTATTATAGGTTGGGAGAGATCATCTACCGGGGTGCCGGGATTTGCAACTCCATCTATCTGGAAATGATACCAGTTGTTTCTCACCATACCGTGGTCGGCGGTTCTTAAACCGAAGTTTCCTTCTTCAAGTCGACTTGTGTTATGCATTATCTGGAGGGCATAATACATGCAACCCTGATTATAGTGTTTAGCGAAATAGTAAGTGTTGCCGTAGACAAATTTTTTGTATTTATCGTCGTTAATAATTTCATAAGTGTTCGCTCCGGTTTTCACATAGAGAGAGATTTCGCTTTTGGGATAAGGGAAGCACCATCCGTCTCCGCCGATAATTTCGGCCGGGACAATATCGAAATTATCAGCCGACGCTTCTACATATACGTTATCCTTTTTTACATAAAATTTCGGAATATCTTCGATCGGGGAGAATTGGGTTGCGGGAACGAAATCCTCGCTAAGGTCGGAGATACACTTGGTGTTATTCTTCATATTGTTGCCCATAGATATTCTGAAATAATCGATATAGGCTTCGCGAGTCCAATATTGGTTGTTGGTGAAGAATTTCTCTGAAACGTCTGATAATAGGCCGGTCTCTTGATCTATCTCGGTAGTGTTGTTATCGATACGGTCAATTAGCAGTTGGGCACAAACAATAAGGTGGGAGCCACAGCGGAAGTGTGTGAGATCGCCAAGGGGGTCTGCAAGTCCGCTAAAAGTTTGTGTGGGGGAATAAGTGTTTTCACCTTGATACTCCCTGATGTTTCTTTTTGAAGGGTTAGAAAAGTAGAAGAAACTGTAATAGTTCAGGAGATGAGTGTCTTGATTTTCGTAATAAGACTTGAATTGGTCGCGATTAGAAGCAAAAATTTTGTCGTTTGCTTTCCGGTATTGACTGGGATAAGATCTATAGGATTTTGAGTAGTTGTTATCTACAGCCCAGTAATTCCCTATCACATTCGTGCCGCTATAAAGGTTCCACTCCTGGATAGTAGAGATCGAAGTGTCAAGATATTTGAAGAGATATTCTTGAGGCTCTGTGGCATTTATTCCCCAACCGACAATATTTGCTTTCCAAGTATATTCGGAAGCCTCGACATTATCATGACCATCCTCATCCTTACTGTTGTATTTAGTCACCAATTTGAGGGTATTGGTTTGGGAATCTGAGGGAGTGTATAATAAGGTATTGGAGGTGCCCGAGTCGAAAGTATTGTTTACGATGCCGTTGTTGAAATAATATTCTTTGTTGTTGTTTGCAAAGAGGATAGTGAATTTCGACTGTAGTCTTTCCACATAGAGAGTGACGGAGGGGTGTTCCAAAGCCTCGGATATAGTGTTATAGACTTTGAGGGAGCCGTTTTCCATCACTAAAGATGAAGTGGGGGATAGCCTTCGGTTTATCACAGCCATGGCTGTAGCCATTGTGTGGTATTTATATCCCTTCTTGTCAATGAAGAAGATCTCATTGGAGTCGATAAGGCTAATATTCTGATTACCACTTTTGAGATTGGTCTGAAGGGATTCGCTTGCATTGAGAATGACCCTCATATTGTTGATTGAGGAGAGGAAAGGATCGGTGAGTGGCACTTTGCAGACTCCTTTATAAGCCGTGGTCTTATTACTGCCGGTTTGAGAGTATTCTTGCAGATATTCGAGTTGAAGACGGGAGATTATATTCTGGTTGTTGTCGTAAGCTAAAACCCAATGGGCATCAGGATTGTTGGCTACGGCTTTTTCCTGATCGAGACCTTCATTAAAGAAATAAAGACCGGATTCAGTATTATCTACCGGACTATCGAAGACAGATCGGGTGGTAGCCTCGTCATCAGCTAAATTTATTATCAAAGATATATAGCCGTAGCTCTCGGCTTCATCGGGGATGTCGGGGGTTGAAAGATTGTCTTCGGAACAAGACGGAAGGATGAAAAATAGAAACCACATCATCCAAAGTCCCGCCGAATATATAATTTTATATTTCTTTGAGTTTTTCAAATCCACTAAAAACTAAGTTTGGAATAATATTCCAACTGTCTGAAAATAAACACAATCCAATTAATGCTCAACCTGAATAAAAGCGCTTTTCATGTAATCGTTAGAGATATCAGGTCATATAGCATACAAAATTAGTTTTTTTCTTTTTATTAAGCAAAAAAAATTGAGGTGTTCTTCGGCAGTCAGCCATTAAGGAAAGTTTCTACCGGGAGGTCGATTATTTTTCGTTTAAGTGCTACTGGTGTTGCCATAGTCTATCTGTAAATATTGTTATGCATATATATTCTATATACAAATGAAAATGAATTTATGACACGAAGACACACTGTATATCAAAATTCTCACGCTTGTCAGTAACTGTTTCTCTTGCGCCTCCCTCATTGGAAATAGCTATATTGCAACTGAAATCATTACGCAAATAGCTGAATCCGAAATTTTGCCAGTAATATGCCAGGAGTGGAAAAATCAAATCGCTATATGATGCTGAGTGACAGCAAGATATAGCGATTTGCAGGTATCTCCATACGGAGTCGAACCGTAATCGTCGGAAC
This sequence comes from Muribaculaceae bacterium, assembly GCA_022509205.1. Lineage (GTDB taxonomy): Bacteria > Bacteroidota > Bacteroidia > Bacteroidales > Muribaculaceae > Lepagella. The sequence continues at coordinate 25,561 of JAFLTR010000007.1, forward strand.
CGGAATCCGATATTCTATCCATTGAACTATGGAGACAAGTAAAAAAATGCAGTGAATCCGAGATTCACTGCAAATTTAAGCTATTTTAAGGAGAGGTGCAAATTAAATAGGTTCTTAAGTTTCAGGGGAGGGTGAAATGATTCGCTTCTCAACCTCTCCGAGACTTTCTCTTTCGGAGCTTATTTATTCCAGTCGGAGAAAGAATAAGTGGCCTCTATCTCATTTTCGATGTCATCGGGTAGGGCATAGAAGAGGTCGTAGCCTAAAAGTTTTTCAAGATCATCCACGCTCATAGCATAATCCTGGAGATTACCCGGGTTTGAGCCATTTTGCATAACGAATGCTATGGCACGCGGTTTGGCAGCGGGATTGCTTTCATCATAATAAAGGAAAGCCTTGAAACAGGCGCTCGGCACCCTTGCCTTGGCAGCTCCTACATAAAGATTGTCGGAGTCGTAGTACACTGGACCTGAAACAATCCAGATAGCTCCGTCACGTTTCGCCCAATCTCTCTCCTTGTTTTCAAGAGTTGCCCACAAACCGCTGTTGAGAGAGCTCAACTGAGGCACCATATTAGTCATCACTGCAGCATCCTTCATAGCAGTGGAGCTCCATTTCTGGTCGGCAGCCGGACACATGTGGCCTCTCTCATATTTGTAGGTGGAATATGCGTAATCTGTACTTAAACAACCTTCCACTTCTTTATCCACCCAATAGTCGCGGCTTGTAGATGTGCTTCCGTTGGTTTCCGATTTCAGAAGTTCCCAGCAAACATAGTTAGGTGTATGGTTGTTTTTGTTGAAATTTACGGTGAACCCAGTGTATTCCTTCACTTGTTGGGGAGTTCCTTCCGGAAGGACCACATAGGAAAGAGGGTATTTGTAGTTTGATGGCACGGCATCAGGACTGTCGGCAGGTGTCTCGCCCGGTTTTTCCTCGTCTCCGGTGTTGTCACCATTGTTATCACCATTGTTGTCGCCGTTATTATCTTCTCCCGGTTTCTCTTCGTCACCGGTGTTGTCATCTCCGGTGTTGTCGTCTCCGGGTTTTTCTTGGTCGCCGTTATTGTCATCACCAGGTTTCTCTTCATCACCGCTGTTATCGTCGCCGGGTTTCTCCTCGTCACCATTGTCGTCGCCGGGTTTTTCCTCATCTCCGTCAGTCGGGTCTTCAACGATAGTGGTGTCGTCATCATCCGGCCAGAACGGTTCTTCGGCATCCGTGTTACATGAATTTAAGGTCAGAAGGCTGCTTCCTAAGAAGAGAGCCATACATAGGAAAGAACCGATAAATTTCTTCTTGGTAAAGATAGTCATATAGATTTAAGTTAGATTAGATTTAAGTTAGAAGGGCATTTAGATAGTTAACGCAAAATTAAGGAAAAAATTTGAAAAAATCGGAAGATTGCTTATTTTCCCTTATTTTTGTTTATATGCCCTGTCATGAAGAATTGACAGAAAAAGGGTACAAAAAATTCCATTAAATTTTGGCACTTATAATGTTAGATAGATATGTCCCGGAGGAAAGAAATTATAAACATTATAAACATTTATACAATAACCCGGATCTATTAATTTTGGAGTACTTCATTTGGACGAGAAAAAAAATCTCTTGGGCAAGTTATATATCATATCTTTATTTTTTCGTCCGGTTCATAGGGTAATTTTTTAGAAGAATTAGAGAGGTAGGAATCGAAGAGGAAGGAATTCTGATTTTAACAGAAATTAAATTCCTTTTGTTAAAATGAAGGATTACTTTGCGGGAATGTAAAAAAGGTTTAACTTTGCAAAAGCATAGAAGTATCTTGGAAAACACGAAATGAGGGGCAGCATCCTGCCTTACAATCTACAAATTTCGGAATCAAATCCGAATTACAAGGTCTAAAACAACATAAACATATTTTCAACTAAAACCCTTATTATGAAGAGATTGTTTCTCGTAGCCCTGGTGCTCATAGGAATGGTTGGCTTCGCATTTGCGCAACCAAAAACCATGACTTGCCGGGGAACTGTTATTGACGAACAGGGAGAACCGGTAGTAGGCGCCACCGTACAGGCAACAGGTACTACCATCGCTATCCCTACAGACATCGACGGCAAATTCAGTCTGAAGGTGCCGGCTGACACAAAAAACATTCAGATTAGCTATGTAGGTTACAAGACCAAGATCTTGAGGGCTGAACCGGAGATGGGAGAAATCCGTCTTGAGCCGGATTCCAAAATGCTTCAAGACGTAGTTGTGACTTCATCAATCGCAAAGACCCGTGAGACACCTGTGGCCATTTCTGAGATCACGGCCCAGGAGATAGAAGTGAAGCTTGGCGACAAGGAATTGCCTGAACTTCTTAACACCACTCCGGGCGTTTGGGCCACTCCGGAAGGTGGCGGCCATGGTGACGCTAAAATCAACATGCGTGGTTTCAAGGCTCCGAACGTAGCTGTGCTTATCAACGGTATCCCGATGAACGATATGGAGTGGGGTGGTATCTACTGGTCCAACTTCGGTCACCTGCCCAACGTGACATCCAATGTGCAGACACAGCGCGGACTCGGTGCTGCCATTATCTCCACACCGTCAATCGGTGGTACGATCGCTTATACCACCAAAGGTCTTGACGCCAAGAAAGGTGGATCATTGTGGTATGGCACAGGCAACGACGGTCTGAACAATATCGGTATGACTCTTTCCACCGGCCTTATGAAAAACGGCTGGGCCATCACATTGATGGGCGGTCGCCGCTGGGCAAACGGTTATATCCAGGGAACACAATATGATGAATGGAGCTGGTTTGTGAACGTCACCAAGAAAATCGGCGACAAGAACCAGATAGCCCTTACGGCTTTCGGTGCTCCGCAATGGCACAACCAGCGTTCAAGCGCTTCCCTTATGATCAATGAGTGGCAGAATGTAGCCAACTTCATGGGGACTGAATCACCTTACCGCTACAACCCGATCTTCGGTTATGACAATGAGGGACAACAGCGTACATCGGCCCGCAACCAGTTCCATAAACCGATTATCTCACTCAACCACATCTGGCAGATCAACGCCTATTCATCCCTTTCTACCGCACTTTACGTTTCATTGGCAAACGGTTACGGATATTCAGGCCAGGGTCGTCCGATCGACATTTCAAGCCCGAGCGGCACAAACTGGCGTACAGGATGGTATGGCACCGACGGCTACGGTAATCTCAACTGGGAATACCAGGGTATCTCAACCCGTCGCCCAGACGGAACATTCGACTACGGTTCTATCCAGGATATGAATGCCGCAAGCGCCACGGGTTCAAATATGGTGATGGCTTCATCCAACAACGACCACCAATGGTATGGACTTATCTCCACTTATAAGAACGAGATACTTCCTAACCGTCTTTCAATAACAGCCGGTATCGACATGCGTTATTATATCGGCCACCACTACAATAAGATCATCGACCTCTACAGCGGCGAATACTTTATCGACGACTCAAGCCGCGGCGGTTCAAGCATGATGGCACAGAACAATTCGATGGCCGGTAACCAGCAATGGATCTACCAGAAATTGGGCGTAGGCGATATAGTCTACAGAAACTATTACGGTTATGCCAACCAGGAAGGTATCTACGGCCAGGCTGAGGGAAAATATCTCGAAGGCCGCATCACAACTGTGATTGCCGGTTCGCTTAACGTAACGACCTATCAGAGAAAAGACCTCTTCTATTATGACGCCGACAAGGCTTGGTCGGCCAAGAAGAGCTATCTTGGCGGAACAATCAAGGGTGGTATCAACTGGAATATCGACCGCCACAACAATATATTCGCCAACGGAGGATACATCTCCAAGGCTCCGTTCTTCTCCAACGGTGTGTTCGTTTCTTCCGACGTGAGCAACGCCATCAACCCCAAATCATTCAACGAGAAGATTGGTTCGGCAGAAATCGGCTACAGCTTCCACTCTCCGAAGTTTACCATGACCCTCAACGGTTACTACACCGTATGGATGGACCAGACCAACCGCAACACCCAGCGTTCAGTCTACATCAACCGAGGTCCGAATGCCGGCGAACGTTACACTGTAAACCTTGAAAACGTACAGGCCAACCACATGGGTGTGGAAATGAACTTTACATATATCCCGACCAACTGGTTTGAGCTCAACGGAATGATATCCTGGGGTGACTGGAAATGGGGCAACAACGTGCTCGGCTATTTCTACAACAGCCAGGGTGCGCCGCTTGCCGACCTCGAAGGTAACGTGGCCCCGGAAATGTTTGGCAAAGACCATATATGGGTAAGGGTTAAACAGAAAGGAGTACACATCGGCGGTTCTGCACAGACCACAGGTATGCTCGGCGTAACTTTCCGTCCGTTCAAGGGCTTCCGCATCGGCGCCGACTGGTTGCTCAATGCCCGCAACTATTCGGATTATTCACTAACAAGTTCGGCACTCAGCAGCAGCGTCAACAGCACTATCACAGTTGAAGAACCATGGGAGATCCCGTTTGGCAACGAGCTTAATTTCAACGTAAGCTATAACTTCAAGATCGGAGGAATCTATGCCACAGTATATGGCAATGTCAACAATGTGCTCAACAACAACTACATCAAAGACGCCAACACAAATTATTATGAAAAGGGAGACTGGACCAACGCATGGGGTTATTACTCATTCGGAAGGACTTTCTCAGTTCGTCTTAAACTCAGTTTCTAACCTTTCCTGATAAAAATAAAAGAATCAAGATATGAAAATTAGATATATAAAATCGTTGGCATTCGTGGGAGTTGCGCTACTTGCAGCGAGCTGTACCGACAATTCCTGGAACAACACCTTCCTGGATGGATTCGAGGGAGAACCCACTTATGACAACTCGGTGACAGTGAGCTATACACTGAGCACCACCGACTATGAAACCATCGGCAAGACCCTCTACGATATGGCTGTGACCGATGAGGAGAAGGCGGCAGCAAACGGCATCCGCAACAACCATTATTTCGATCAGAACAGTGTGTATCCCGCACAGGTTGCTGTGCCCTATTTCCTGAACCAGAACCAGACAGATTTCTATATCTATAATGATGGTTCAACAGTGGAGGTGAATCTGCAGCAGGCCGAGACTCCGGCAGAGATTACAGCAGTCAACGCCGCACCCCGTATGGTGATGGCCACAGCCCCTGCAGCCGGCACAATACCGAGCACTCTTCTGAATGCTTATCCGGAAGCAGAGGCAGGTGATCTGGCAATAGTTTCCTACCCCGGAGCTGCAACACAGTCTGTGGCTCCTCAGGCAGTAGCGATGGCTAAAAAGGCGGCAACAAGAGCCGGAGTTGATTTGACCTCCAACATCAAGAATCTTTCCGAAGGTGCGGCCCTTACTGCTACTGCAGTCGTTACCGCTCAATGCGGAAGAGGACTTATCCTGACCGACAATGCAGGTTCGATATTCTATTACAACAACAATGTTGACCTTGCCACTTATCCTATCGGTACGATAGTGAATGTGTCGGGTTCAGTTGCAGTATATGGTGGTTTCCAGTTGACAAATACGGCCACTCTCTCAGTAGTTGGTTCTGAAACTTACACTTATCCGACCCCGACCACTTACACCGCATCCATGATTAGCGCCGCTATTACAGCCAATGCTGCCAACACAGCACAGTATGTAAGTTTTGAGGGCACGCTCAATATTAATGGAAACTATTATAACATCGACATTCCGGGCGTGGAAAATGGTCAGGGAAGTCTTTACACACCTACCGATGAACTTAAAGCATTGCTTGAAACCGGTAAAACTTACACTTTCACAGGTTACTTCACCGGCATCACCAGCGGAAAATATTTCTATATGGTATTGACATCCGTTAATGGTAACTCAGGCAACACGGGTGGTGGAAACACCGGCGGAAGTACCGGAGGTGACAATACAGGCGGAAGTACCGGTGGACAGACCTATTGGTCGGTGCCTTACGCTCTGGCACAGATGGAAGGTGGTTATGAGGGCGATGCAATAGTAGCCGGATATATCACCGAAATCAGTGAGATATCTACCTCTTACGGTAATGCAACTTATTTCATTGGTGAAACTCCTACAGCCACTGAAACTCTTGAAGTCTACAGAGGTTATGGTCTGAACGGAGAAAAATTCACAAGCGAGAACGATATAAAGGTAGGAGACCTTGTATTGGTATCCGGAAAACTTGTAAACTACAACGGTACTCTGGAATTCACCACCGGCAGCCAGATTCTCAGTATCAATGATGAGAATGTATCGGCAGGCGGTTCAACAGGTGGAGGAGCTTCCGGCGACTATTGGTCGGTAGCCTATGCTCTGGCTCAGATGGCCGGTGGCTTTGAGGGTGAAGCAATCGTAGAAGGTTACATCACTTCAATCGATGATATGTCGACTTCCTACGGAAACGCTACCTACCATATCGGCGACACAGCAAATGCCACTGAGACTCTTGAGGTCTACAGAGGTTATGGTCTGAACGGAGAAAAATTCGTCACAGGCGATGAAATCAAGGTGGGCGACAAAGTAGTGGTGTCAGGAAAACTTGTCAACTACAACGGCACCTATGAATTCACTACCGGAAGCAAGATTTTGAGCATCAATGGCTCGGGCACTCCGAGTGCTCCCACATTGAATGAAGCCACAGCCATCAATGAAGTGTATATGTTCAATGGCACAGAATGGGCTTTAGCAGAAGATATCGTAGCTATGGACGGTGTGGATTATACAGCTCTGGGTCTCACAGCCAACAAACTTACCGATCCGGCTGTGTATCTCCCCATCTATTTGAAAAACACATATCCCTACGCCTCAGCCGGCACAGAGATGTATGTGGCCTATAATGTAGGTAATGTGTCGAGCAGTTGCGCCCTTATGGAATATGACGGTGCCAACTGGAGTTATGTCGACAACTTTATCCAGGATAAGGTGGCAGCCTTCACCAAGTCCGGTGGTTCTTACTCTTTCAGGAAGTATATCGGTGAGGAAGTATTCACTATCTATGAGGGTGATAAAATAGCTCTCAACTGCAGCTATCTTATCGTGTATGGCGGTGTATGTATGGAACCTGTTCCGACCGGAAAGACCTATGGTTATCCGGGAGAAACACCGGTGACAATCACTGACGGCTCGATCGTGATGCCAAACGGTGACAATGCCTTTACGTTCACCACAACCACCGAATATAACGGCAATACCTACACCACACCGGAAGGATATTTCCTCATCCAGGATTCCAACGGTAGATATATGTATCTGCAGGGCACCTATTCAAGCTTCAATGTAAGAAGCAACAATGCTTACATCGAGAGCGACGGATCTATCTCAGTGGGTTATCTCTTCAAGGCTACCAAAGAGGAAGACGGCACATGGAGAATCGTCAATGAACAGGACATCACCCGTACACTCTATTACTCGGATGGAAATGCTGACTTCGCAGCCTACACCACCGAACAGCTTGACAGATATGTGGGACGTCTGCCTTACCTCTATATCTCGGAGACCAGTACTCCGGTGGCTGATGACACAACGGGAGAATAATCAATTGCAGATTGATAACTCTATTTGTTAATGAAAAGGGCGTCGGACAACGACGCTCTTTTTTTGACGTTTAAGAGATTCATTTTGCTTGCGAGCTTATACTATCGAGCTTAAAATTATCGGGATTGAACTATTAAGCTTCGCGGTGTGTTTAATAGAAAACTTCAAGACAGAGAAAAGGCTATGAAAAGGATATATCAAATCATATTGTCGTCGACATTGCTTTTAAGTTGTGGCGGCTTTCTCGTTTCATGCAGTGACGACACAGAGAATGAAATCGAAAATACAGTCACTATAGATTCACTGCCGGCAGCGGCAAGGCAATTTCTAAATAAATATTTTGAGGGAGAAAAGATTTCTAAGATTGAAGAGGAGATCGACGGCAATGTCACTGTCTATGTGGTGAATCTTGAAAACGGTTTTGAGGTTGTGTTTAATTCAGAGGGAGAATGGACCCAAGTTGTGGCACCCGACTATAAGACAGTGCCTTCGGGAATCATCCCGGAAACAGTGACCGGAGCTTTGAGTGCAAACAACTACTCAAGCTACGGAATAAAGCAGATAAACACCACCGGCGAGGGCTGGAAAGTGGAATTGAGCAATAATCTCAATAATGAACCCGGAGGAGCGGGCATTGATATATGGATCAACCAATCGGGAGAGATTACGAATGTCTCGCAGGAAGATGTCTAAAATATTGAAATCCGGATATGTTAGAATCAGGACGATGGATTTTAATTAAATAGACAGAAAGATTATTTCACGGGATTAAAATTAAGAAGAAAAATAAGTGTTCCAATTAAATCGGTAAAAATATGGAAAGAAATGATTTGTTTTACAGGGCTACAAAATTCTGGTGGATCCCGATGATTGTGGGACTGGTGTTCATAGGTTTCGGGGTATGGTGTCTGTGTAATCCGGGCCCCTCACTGACCATTATGGCTTATATATTTGCCGGAGCCTTGGGGGCAGTCGGGATTGTGAACTTAATATACGGATTTGCGAACACAAGAAATAATCATGGATGGGGATGGTCTGTTGCCTGTGGCATAATTGAAATATTATGTTCCGTCTGGTTATTCTTCCTTCCCGGTAGTTCTTTGGTTACAGCTTTTATCTTCTGTGCCGGACTCTATATAATATTTGTGGCCGTGAATGCCATATCGGAATCCTTTGTGATGTATAATTATTCCACCTTCTGGAGCATCTGGCTGTTTCTTCTGTTGTTGTGTAGCGTGGTGTGCTCCTGCATCTTCCTTGCCGGTCCGATAGTAGGCACTTTGGCAGTGTGGTTATATATAGGTATTTCCTTCATCACTTACGGAGTTTCGAGAGTGATATTCTCTATAAGAATAAATCAGATCAACAATCGATTCAATCAGGAAGACCCTGAATAGAGAAGAGGGGTCGTAATTGTTCTTTTTGGGACATTTGTGTGCGATATAGGGCAAAATTTTGCCCTATTATTGGTTTATTTGTAATTTTACGGCCGATATAAGGCTCCGTGAAGGAGCGAAAGTAGAATTAGCAAACTATACCAAGCATAATGAATGTCAAAAAAACGGTTTTCCTCTGTGCCCTCCCTATGCTTTTTTGGAGCTGCATAGATGAATCCCCCTTTACAGTGTCAGATACGGGTAAAGGAAAGATTTCACTGAATATCACTGCTTGTTCCGAAATATCCGGTGAAATGCCCAATGTCAGGAGCATCAGTGAAGAGATAGTGGCTCCTGACGCTTCCTTGTTTCAGATCAGACTCTCATCAGCCGACGGGAGTTATGTGAAAACATGGAGTTCCCTTGCCGAATTTGAAAAAGAGGAAAGCTTCTCTATCGGCACTTATGACCTCGAAGCCTTTTACGGATCTCCGAGTTCACAAGGTATTGTAGCTGAGGGGGAAGAGGGTCATGAGCATGCATACTACTATGCCATAAACGAGGAAGTAAAGATAGAATCCGATAAAACCACTCCGGTGGCCCTCGAAGCAAAACTGGCTAACTCGGTAGTGATAATTGAATACACTGATGCTTTCAAGAGATATTTCAAAAGTTGGGAAACCACACTGAAGACCGACGGGGCCGCTCAGGTGGCTTTGGAAGATAAAGAATGTCTCGCTTATATAAAATCCGGCAATGTCAATCTCACAATAAAAGCGGAGTTGCAAAATGGCAATGTGGTCAGAATGACTCCCGCATCTTTCCAGGCAGAACCGCAACATCTCTATAAAATCAAATACAACATCAACAACGGTGAAATCGGTGAGGTGGATAAACTTGAGATTATTTTCAACGATGACTTAGAAAATGAAGACAATATCGAGATTGACCTAACCGAAGAACTTTTTACCGGTGGAGTGCCCATCGTAATGCTCGAAGGACTCGAAGACCTTGAGGGGGATGTATTGGAGATGCTTGAGGGTTATCCGTTTGAGGAGACAGTGAAGTTTATAATCAATGCCTACGAAGGGATAAAGACGGTAAAATTAAGGATCGTCACCACAGACGGGACACTGCCTTCATTCATGCCAAATGGAGAGCTTGATTTGATGAGTCTTGATGAGGCAGGGCAGGCTGAGCTTTCAAATCATGGTATTCGTTGTCTTGGACTCTTCAATAATCCGGATAAACTTGCTTTGATAGATATCACCGAAGTGTGCCGGCAATTGCCTGTTGGAAGCTATGATATCAGCCTCACGGTTGGAGATAAATATGGACGAGAGGGGGAACCTACTTCTTTCAAACAAGTGACTTGTCCCGTGGATTTAGATCTTTCCTTAATGACCAATGAGCAGGGGGAGACCGGGATAGTGGAATTAGGTGAAAGGGAAGCGGATGTGATTGTGTCGTATAATGGTCCCGCTCCATCTATCGATGGACCCATAGGCTTCAAAGTAGCCGGTAACCTTATGATGGAGAATGTAAGGATTCTTTCAATCGAAGAAATGCCAAACACCCGGGGATTCGATGCCAAGAACTACAAGATGAGAATAAGTCTGCCTGACGCCGACAGAGACGATTTCCCTGTGGAGATAACTTATAACGGCGTGCCGGTCACCGACTTAGAAAAGAATCCGTTGCAAGTCACAATCAAAGTGAAATATCCTGACTATGAGATGGAATATGACGCTATGTCCACCCGTATCTTGATGCGTCTGAATGAAGACTCATTCAAAAATGCCGATATAATAAAGAAGGTGCAAAAAGGTTTGCGAATTTATGTGGATGGCGAGGAAGTTTCTCGCAGCAGAATAAAATTTGAAAATGATATATGGACGATTGACGGTCTTGATGGCAGCGAACATACTCTTCAAACCGCAATCGGCTTCAATGAAATTCCGGCAAAATACAGCGAAGAGACACTTCTTGAAATGGAGGAACAACAAAAGGTGCCTAATATTAATTTTCAGGAGGTAGATAATGATAAGGCCATCAATATTTCATCTATCAAGTCCGGTGGCTCTTTTACAGTTAGTTTTGGTCTTATCACTCAGACCCATGAATTCAAGAGTAGCATTAGTAGAAATGTCCCGAAGTATTGGGCTACAATAAATGACTACACATGTTTTGAAAATTCCAACAACAGAAATACCTGGTTTCTGGTCCCTTCAACTTATGTTGAGGATGGAGTTGTGACCATAGAATCAGTGGGCTATCATCATAACGGACCGGAACCAACTGATCCAAAAGATGACACTCTATATTGTCCAAATAAACCATCGGAATTATTATCAAAATCCGGAGAACTTTTCTTGGGTGAATATTCCTATACCGGAGGTTATCTGGATGCACACGAGGAAAGAAGCGATGGTATCGATTTTACCTCTCGGCCTGTAGCCTTAAAATTCACTTACAACTATTCCTCTTATCAAGGCGAGACAGGATTTGCCGAAGTAGAAGTTTTAGATGAAAACGATAACATTCTCAGTCAAGCGGAACTATATTTGTCGGAGACTCAGAATCAAAATCAGGAAATAGAGCTTAGATTAGAAAACTATGATTTTGGAGTTAAGGCTGCAAAACTTAAGCTGTTATTTAAATCTACGTCAGGTGAACAGAATCCGGCAATAAATATTCCGCAGGGAGCATCTTTAAGTCAAGGTATTACAAGTAGAACCCAATTGGCTTCGTCTAGTAATAAAACAATTGCCGCCAACCAATATAAAGCAGTGGCAAAAGGTTCGGTTTTAAAAATTTCAAATCTCAGTATTGAATATTAATGATTATGAAAGCAATAAAATATATAATCGGGAGTTTGCTGTTTGTTTCTTTGCTTACAGGATGTAAGAGCGAAGAAGATTTCAGTGGAGGTGTAACAGAAGAGGGTGAAGGCCAGATACTTGCCTCGTCAATCGCTCTCGACATTATTTCCGAAGCATTAAGCACCCGCAGTGTCGGAACTCCGACGGCTGATGATTTCACAATTGAGATATGCAGGAGCAGTAATGAAAATATAGCCGCAGTGAAGATGCTCTATAGCCAACTTCCGGAAGTGCTGACTCTTCCGGTGGGAAGTTATACCGTGAAGGCTTATTTCGGTGACCCGGATATTACAGCTGCTTTCGATGCCCCGTACTTCTATGGAGAGGTGAAGGATGTGAATGTGCAGGCAAATAAAATTGTGGATGTAGATCCTATAGAGTGTAAACCTGCGAATGTCAAGGTCTCGATAATCTTCGATGAAACTTTGCGGAAGGAGATGAGCGAAGACTCAAAGGTAGTGGTGAAAGTGGGAGAAAGCGGAGAACTTACGTTTACCGTCACCACAGAATCAGCCGGATATTTCAAATATGTAGAAAACAGCAACACCCTTGCAGCTAATTTTATCGGAGAGGTGCAAGGAGAAGATTTCAATGTAATCAAGACTTATAGTGACGTTCAACCGGGTTATTATTATCAGATAACATTCAAACTAAATGTGATGGACCCGGGGATGGAGGAAGATCCCAATCAGGGAGAACAGCCGGGCGATCCCAACGGAGGTCAGGGGGATGATACCCGCGATCCTCAGGAGCCGGAAAATCCCTCAACTCCTGATGATCCTCAAGGTCCGGGCAATAGTGGCGATAGCAATGATCCGGGTGCAGATAACCCGTCGCAACCCGAGAATCCGGGAAGTGATGACAACCCTTCCAATTCAGGGAGTCTGAAGATTGACGCCACAGTGATTTATACAGTTAATACAGAGGGGGGAGAGGAGAGCCTTGATCCCGATTTTCAGGAATATTTGAAGGATGGCAACAGCTGGGATTTCTCCGGCGATCATCCTTTCGACGACGATGACGTGACTGATGAACCCAATGTGGAAGACAAAGTTCCGGAAGTGAAACCGGATCCCAGCGACCCCGACGATGGAAACGAAGGCAACGGGGGTAACGGACAGGGTGGCAACACTAAGCCGGATGAGCCATCCGATCCTACACCGGAACAACCGGTAATGACTCCGCCACAAGTGGTATCCGACGACGTGGATCTTAACACGGTAACCAATATAACAGGCTGGCCCGACGGCAAAAGACTGGAAATAAAGATACTTTCAAAATCGAAGATTAAGAAATTTATCTGCAATATCGAGTCAGAACAGCTCAACAAGGAGACATTGGAGGGAATTGGTCTTTCGGATGAACTTGATCTTGTGAACGAAAATGACTTATGGCCGACACTGAGGGGATTGGGTTTCCCGGTCGGATCAGATGTAACCGATCCCCAGGAAGTGGATGCTGACGGTAATTATGTGATACATTTCTCACTCACAAATGAAGTGGACGGATTTACATTTGTGTATCTTTTGAATGCTTTGGGAGCAGGAACCCATAAATTCGTATTCCATTTAGAGAATGAGGCAGGAGAATCCACTGCAACTCTCGCCTTGGAATGTAAATAATTAGAAGATGTAATCTGCTGCTTTCTCTTCTATGGGAAGCTGAAAATCTGAAATAATGAACAGGATTTTAAAATATATTCCGGGAATCTCTTCAGTTGCATCGATAATGCTACTTGCAGGATGCTCCGAAGAGGCGCCCTTCTCAACCTCTGATAATGAAAGCTCAGTCGTGAAGTTTTCATTATCACTCAACGAAAAGGTGACCCGAGCTGTGTCGGAAGATGAAACGGCCTCTTTGCTGGAGGGTGCAGTGATGCAAATCACCGATGAAAAAGGAATGCTGTTTAATTGGAAAGGCTACTCAAATATACCGTCAGAGGGAGTAGCCTTGAAGTTCGGAGATTATCTGGCTACGGCTTACGCCGGGGATTCTGTGCCGGCATCGTTTGATAAGAGATATTTCAAGGGTCAGGCTGCTTTCTCCGTGTCACAAAATCAGATCAACACCCGGGTATCAGTTGTGTGTAAAATCGCCAATGTGGTGGTAAATGTGAATGCGGATGACATTGAAAAAAAATATAGGGATGACCTTAAAGTGGAATTTTTCACCAACGACGGAACACTGAATTTCACCAAAGATAATCTTGATGCCTCGGGTTATTTCATGCGTAGTTTTGACAAGACCGACGGTAAATATGACGATGTGATAAACTATAGGGTTTCCGGTATTGATAAAGACGGCGTTTCGTTTACTAAAACGGGTAAAATTACCGGAGTTAAGGCAGCTCATGGTTACACATTAAATCTACAGTCTTACGAGAAAGATGAGACTAATGGCGGCCTTACTCTTAGGATTCAAATCGAGGAATATAGCTTGCAAAGCGACACGATAGAACTTGAGGGGCGTCCGGAATTTCAATGGAACTCCTCAGCAATTATCCGTAACGGCCAGATATCCGGTACGGATGAGACATTTACCGACCAGACTCTCGTAATCGCTGCTTACAGCGAGTTGCGTTCGTTGGTGATTTCAAGTGATAATGCTACTCTAAAGGAATCGTTTAATCAGAACCTTCCGATAGATCTGACTATCGCTCCCTATTCTGTGCAGCAGGATTTAAAAGAGTGTGGCATAGAGTATGAGAAATCCTATATTGGTGCAGATGCGGAAAAGACTTATATAAAATACTCGCTGACACTAAAAGAGAAATGGTTTAAGTCGCTGCCTGTCAGCCAGGAAGAATATGTGCTGACTCTTACTGCTGTGGATAAAAGGAATTACAGCAATACTTCTACAATAAGAATTGCGAATTCCAATTCTGCTATAGCTCCTCCGTTTGAAATCCTGGAAGAATATTGGACTAAAGATTATCTGGCTGTTAGAGCCAAGAGTGCCGATGTGAAGATTAATATGGAGGATGGTTCAGATGAGGTAGCCAACGCCCAACTGCAATACCGTAAGGTGGGAGAGGAGGAATGGCAAAGTGTGCCCTTGACAGATCTTTCTCAGGGAGAAAAGATTGTAACAATCAAGAATCTTGAGACGGCCGTGTATCCGAATCCGGGAGTGACCTATGAATGTCGTCTTGTAGGAGGTGAAATCGTAGACCTTGATGAAAGCGGAGAAAACCGGGATTATCAAATCCGTACTAAAGACCTTAAAACCTTTACAACGGAAACTATCTTCGAAATGCCCAATGCCGGAATGGAAGACTGGATACTTTCCAATAAAGTCTGGGAACCGGGAGCCGATTCCAGCCACAGTTTCTGGGATACAGGTAACCATGGATCCACAACACTTGGAGAAAGCTATAACCTAACAACTCAGTCAACCGAACTTAAACATAAAGGGAATTCCTCAGCGTGTCTTGAATCTCGATATGTTGTGGTAAAAATCGGAGCCGGGAATCTTTTCACAGGGAATTTTGCCGGAACTTCAGGCTCCGGTGTAATAAAAATGGATGGAATGATAGATTTGGGCAAACCTTACAACAACTCTCATCCAACCGGATTACGGGTTTGGGTTAATTATAGACCTAAGACCGCAAATAATCAGGGAGGGAAGTCGGGATATATAGAATCAGGGCAATTAGACCAAGGACAGATCTACATAGCTTTGGCTTCTGATATCCATAGAGCTGACACAAGTAAGGAATCGACTTTAGTAAGAACCGATAATCTCCCGACTGCTTTCCTCGCCTTTAATGAACATACCTTTGAAGGAGACTATGGTGAGGAAGGAGAAATGAAAGAGGTTGTTATACCATTCAAATATTTAGAAAAGGCTCACAACATTAAAGCCAATTACCTTGTAATAGTATGTTCCGCCTCTAAATATGGTGATTATTACAGCGGAGCGGATGGTTCCACCATGTGGGTCGATGATTTTGAGCTTATTTACGACGATATAGAATAAAGATTGCTACCTGGCAGTTTAAAACTATAAACATAATTAAGGTCGTTCCGACTATAAAAAGGGACGAGAAAAAATAACTAAACTTTCCCTTCGATGGGCAAAAAAATATTATTACTACTTATTGCTCTATCGGCCTGGACGGGAGTCAGGGCCGAAGCTGAGGCAGATCCGGAGGCTATGCCTGACTACAGGTTTACCCCTACCGAAACTAACAAGGAAAAGTATATCAAAAAGGGAGCTGTCAAAGTTAATTCCTCCCGGAGTGAGACTCAGGATTCAATCTCCGATATGATGTTTGAGAATCCTCCTCTTATCATGCCGGTGCCACAGATACAGGAATCTAAAAAGGATTCCATATCTGACTTGATGTTTGAGAATCCCCCGCTCGTCATGCCTGTGCCGCAGACAAAAGAAATCGAGGTAACGGAGCCGGGAGATTGTAATCTGCCTGCGACAAATCCTCTTGATACTGTTTATGTTGAAGAGAAGCCACAACCGCAGGAGATAGAGGAATTCAAGAGGGAAATAGAATCTGTTGACTTTATCCCGAAGGGTTGCTGGATTTTCGGTCTGTCGGTTTCCTATACCCAGTCGTCGCAAGATAAATACCAGTTCCTGATTCTTGAAGGGATTTCCGGAGACACCTATAGTTTCAAGATTTCTCCGATGGTGATGTTTGCCGTCAAAGCTGATCTGGGTCTTGGGGCACGTTTCTCTTATGCACGTAATCTCACTAAGGTGGCCAATGCTGATATAGTGCTCGATGCTGAGACAGACTATTCATTCGATCATCTTTATCGGCTCTCCCATAATTATTACGGCACTCTTCTGATGAGAAACTATTTTTCAATAGGCAAAAGCAAGCGTTTCGGTTTCTTCAATGAGGTGGGCCTTCAGTTGGGAGGAGGGCAGACTAAACTTACGACAGGAGTGGGTGAAGACCTGACCGGCACATACGAGCGCAATTTTTCGCTTAATGTCGGCCTGACTCCCGGACTCTGTATTTTCCTTAGCAATTATTCCGCTCTGGAAGTCAATGTCGGTCTGTTGGGTTTCAACTATAATAAAACCAAAGCGGTGAAAGACCAGATTTATGTCTCCCATCGTGATTCAAAATATGCCAATTTCCGGATAAATCTCTTCTCGATTACATTCGGAGCAACCTTCTATATATGATTTGAGCCATGAGGAAAATTATTTTTACAGCAATAAGCCTCCTGGTGACAGTATTCATTACAGAGGCACAAGCGACCACCGGAAATCCGACTCTTGAAAAGGAGAAGATACTCCGCACAGACACAATCTATCGCAGCGACACAATCTGCGTCCGGGAAGTCATAACGCGCACAGATGTTATAAACCGCACGGAACAGATAGTGCGTTACTATGATTCGCAGCTTCCGGTTGATACCGTTTCCCGACCCGGGGGGCGTTATGTATGGGTGCCGGATTCTATGGGGGGCAAGGTAAACAGTGTGCTCCATGGAGCACCTTTGGAGGTAATCTCAAATGTTCAGGACAACGTAGACCTCAACGAAAAAGTGATTTTCAGGGGTGACACCATCAATATGATATTGAAAGACCGTAACTTGGGAAGATACGACCGCGGGCTCTTCAATTTCCTCTTTATCCCAAAGGGAATATGGCAAGTGGGATTGACAGCCTCCTATGGAGAATTTTCCACAGAAAATCTGGAGATACTCGACCTCATTTCCGATATAGATTTCAATGGCAAACTATGGTCTGTGCGTCCCTATTTCCAGTATTTTCTAAAGAGTAATCTGTCGGTGGGACTACGCTTGGGCTACACTCAAGGAAAGGCAAATATCGGGTCGTTTAATGTGGATATCGACGAAGACATTAACTTCAATCTGCATGATATCCTATATAAGAGCAATTCTTATTCGGCAGCTCTGACCTTCTCGCAGTATCTCGGAATCACGCGCCGCGGACGTTTCGGAGTCTTTAACGAAGTGGAACTTGCCTTTGCCGGGGGAGACTCGGATTTCAACCGTCCCTTCAACGGAGAGATGAGGCGCACCCACACACAAACATTTGAAGCGGCCTTGAACTTCTCGCCAGGTGTCTGCGTCTTTGTGCTAGATCAGGTTTCTTTCAATGTTTCGCTCGGAGTTTTCGGATTGAACGTGAAGCATGAGAAACAGAAAGTGAATGATGAGGATTTGGGATGGCGCACCACATCAGGTGCCAACTTCCGTTTTAATATTTTCAATATCAATTTCGGAATTGCAGTAAACATATAAGACCGGATTTCATTTGAAAAGGCAATGAACCACCAATCTTGAACTGACGTATGCAAAAATATCTCCATATTCTGATTCCCGCAATATTAATAGGGCTTTCAGGTTGCATCAAAAACGACCTTCCCTATCCTAAGATCCAGCAGAACATCACGGTCTTGACGCCGGAAGGAGCGAAAAGCGCCACATTGATCGACAGCACAAATCTTACGGCAACTGTCTATCTAACCGAAGACGTGGATATCTATAAGGTGTCTTTCAGTGAGTTCAAATTTACTCCCGGGGCAGAAGTGACTCCGGATCTGTCGGAGGGGAACTATGATCTGTCGAGCCCCTTATATGTCACCCTTTCCAAGTACCAAAGCTACCGGTGGCAAATAAATGCCGAACAGACAATAGATAGATATTTTGCCGTGGAGGGAGAAATCGGAGAATCCACTGTAGATGCTGTGGGAAAGAGGATAGTGTTGCAAGTGCCGTTTTCAGCAGATATAACCGCCCTTAAAGTAACGGCCATAAAACTTGGTCCGGCCGGTCATACTGTCATGACACCGGATATAATTGAAGGGTATACCTATGATTTCTCACAACCATTTGCCGTTGAGGTGAATGCATGGGGAAGGACAGAAGACTGGACAATATATGTTGAGAGGGTGGAACAGACTGTCAACACAGACAATGCCGAGGCCTGGAGCCGGGTGATATGGGCTTACGGAAGTTGCGAAGCTGAAAAAACAGGATCGTTCCAATATAAACAATCGGATTCCGAGGAATGGCTTGAGATAGATCCCGAATGGCTTACCCAAAACGGAGGCACACTCTCATGCTATATTCCTCATCTGCAACCATTGACCTCATACGATGTGAGAGCATACTCAGAAAATGAATATGCCAATATTCTCACCGTCAAGACTGAAGACACTATGATACTTCCTGACGGGTCGTTTGATCAGTGGTGGCTCAAGGATAACAAGATATGGTGTCCGTGGGATGAAGGAGGTACACCATATTGGGACACGGGCAATACCGGAGCGGCAACTCTTGGACAGAGCAACGTTGTGCCCACAGATCATACAGTCACCGGTACCGGACAGGCAGCCCAGTTGGATACAAAATTTGTTGGTATTTTCGGATTAGGAAAACTCGGGGCAGGATCTATCTACACGGGCAGTTTTGCAAAAGTAGACGGAACGAACGGAATCCTCGATTTCGGACGACCCTTCACACTGCGTCCCACCAAGCTGAGAGGCTATTACCAATACCGCACGGCTGATATCGATTATACCAATACAGAATTTAAAGAGCTCAAAGGTAGGCCGGATACCTGCCACATCTATATAGCGTTGACCGATTGGACTGCACCTTACCAGATCCGCACGAATCCCAACAACAGGCAGTTGTTTAATAAGGATGCAGATTATATAATTGCCTATGGTGAACTTCTCTACAGCGGCACTATGGATAATTATGAGCCTTTCGAGATTAAGCTTGAATATCGCGATTATTTCACCACTCCGACTTATCTTCAGATCACTTGCGCAGCCTCCAAATATGGTGACTTCTTCACGGGAGCCAATGGAGCCACATTGTATGTGGATGAATTCTCGCTTGATTACGACTACTGACGGCCAACTTTAAAATAGGAACCAAGCAGGAGATGCTATGAATATCGGGATATGACAATTGAAAGAGTCATTGAGGAATTGATGTCGAAGTTCGGCAAAGAATTCCGTTTCTACCGGAACGGTAAGGAAACGGATATCAGGGAACTTGTGACCGATTCACGAAATCATTTCAATCCTGCTGAATCTCTTTTCTTTGCTATAAAGACTCCGGGAGGTAACGACGGCAACAAATATATTCCCGAACTTTATCAAAAAGGGGTAAGGAATTTTGTGTCGGAAGAAATTACTGAAGATAAGAGAATCCTTGAAGATTGCAATTTCCTGATAGTGCCTGACAGTGTCGAAGCTCTTGGAATCGTGGGGAGACTGAACCGTAACCGGACTCGGGAAATAGTGGCTATAACGGGGAGCAGGGGTAAAACCACACTGAAAGAAATACTTTTTCAGCTATTGGAACCCGATTGCAAAGTTTCACGTTCTCCCAGGAGTTACAATTCCAAAATCGGTGTGCCTCTCTCCTTATGGCAAATAAGTCAGGATTCAGATATAGCCCTAATAGAGGCCGGTGTATCGCGAAGAGGGGAGATGAAGCATTTGAGTGAGACAATCGGCCCCGACATTGTGATATTCACAAAAGTAGGAGATGCCCATTCCCACGGATTCGCTTCGATGGAAGAAAAAGCGATGGAGAAGTCCCTGCTTGCTTTTGGTCCCAATGTAAAGGGCGTAGTCTATTCTCTTGATGACCAATACATGAGAAGGGCTTTGGAGAAGTTGCCTGGGAATGTGGAAAAAATGACCTGGTCGGAACATGATTTCGAAGCTGATATCTACATAACAGAGAAAACTTCAGAAGGCTTTAAATATATTTTTAAAGGGGAATCAGAGGAGATAGAGACCGAACTAAATGAATCCTACGATCTTGAGAATATTGTTTTGGCGTTGGGGTTTATGCTTAAGAAAGGTTACAGTCCCACGGAATTGAAAAACCGCATAAAGTCTTTGCAGCGCATTAACACGAGGTTGAATGTCTCGGAGGGTATAAACGGTTGCTCGGTCATACTTGATTCCTACACCAGCGATATTTCATCTCTTTTGCCGGCAATCGACTTTATGAAGAGAAGAAAAATGCCTTGGCAGCGACTGTCACTTATTGTAAGCGATCTTCATCATGAAGGCAACAGTCAGGAAGAAGCCTACAAGGATATCGCAAAGATTGTAAGGGAAACCGGAATCTCCAAATTTATCGGTATCGGAGAAGCTATCAAATCGTTTTCTTATCTTTTCCCAAAAAATTCCGTTTTTTATAAAGATACTGCAGAATATCTGCAAGATTTTTCAGTTTCATCTTTCAATAATGAAATCATACTTCTGAAAGGTGGAGCGGAATATGGATTCAGGAAAATTTCCGAGCAACTTGAGGCGAGAAAACATGAGACGGTGCTGGAGGTGAATCTTGATGCTCTCTTGCGCAATTATAATTATTTCCGGAGCCACGTGCCGTCGGCCACCGGAATCATAGCCATGGTGAAGGCCTCCGGTTATGGAGCGGGAAGTTATGAGATTGCAAAGACATTGCAGGATGCAGGGGCTGCTTATTTAGCCGTTGCTGCTCTTGACGAGGGTATCGATCTCAGAAGAAACGGGATTGTGATGCCGGTGATGATTATGAATCCGAAAGCTGCCAATTATCAGTCGCTGTTCCATCATAAGCTTGAACCTGTGGTCTATTCCCTTGAAATGCTCCAGACTTTCTTGAAAGAAGCAGGGAGATATGATTTGGGAGAATACCCTGTACACATCAAGCTTGACACGGGAATGCACCGCATGGGTTTCCTCCCGGATGAACTTGATACTCTACTGGATTTGTTGAAAAGTTCGTCAAGCATCAGAGTCGCCTCCATATTTTCTCATCTTGCCACAGCCGATTGCCTTGATATGGATGAATTCACACTCAGGCAACTTCACCGGTTTGAAGAAATGTCGGGAAAAATTATAGACCGCCTGGGGTATCCGATAAAACGTCATATTCTGAACTCAGCCGGTATTTTAAGATTTCCGAAGTATCATTACGATCTTGTGAGACTGGGTATCGGACTTTATGGAGCCAACACTCTTCCTTCTGCAATCGAGAAACCATTATCGGTAGTTTCTACATTGCGTAGCGTCATAATCTGCATAAGAGAGATTGAAGGTGATGAGGCAGTTGGATATGGCCGGAATGGGAAAATCTCGGGGAAACGCCGTATCGCCACCGTGCCTATCGGTTATGCCGACGGTATGAACCGGAAATTCGGAAACGGCGCAACCCGGGTGTTTCTTAACGGGAATTATGTTCCTACAATCGGTAATATCTGTATGGACGCGATGATGATAGATGTCACCGGCATTGAATGTAAGGAGGGGGATTCCGTAGAAATTTTCGGCGAGAATGTGAGTTTGCAGAGTCTTGCCGACACACTTGATACGATCCCTTATGAGTTACTCACCTCTGTATCTCCACGTGTCAAAAGGATTTATTATCGGGAATAAAATGTCCTTTTCCTTATTGGATTGAGGAAAGACTTTCGATGCATTTCTTCACCTCTTCATCAGTGGTGAAGAGTTTTTCACGGCAGAATTTAATAAGTTCTGCCGCTCTTTTTGTAAGGTCGGTCAATGCATCAATGTCGCAATTATCGCTTTGCATTTTCGCAACAATAGCCTCGAGTTCTTGAATGGCTTTAGTATATGTGAGATCTTCCATAAGTTTTGAAGTTGTAGGGACGCTGCGTGCAGCTTATAATTGTGGGGTTGTAAACTTGTTACTTGGCCTTTGATTCACAGTAAAGGCACCGCATCTCACCGGGTTTGTCAAGTGCCGGACGGAAAATGCTCTCTACACCGGTTTCCATATTTGAAATGCACCTTCTATTACGGCAGATATATTTCCCTTTCACTGCATCTGCAGGAATCAGTATAGAATCTTTAGAGGGATCTTTCGACCATTCCAAAAGTTTGCTAATCAGAGCCATTCTTACGAATTTCCCGTTTTCCACCTGTCGGAAATAGGCGGCACGAGGATCGGAGTCTACATCAGTGCTGATTTCATTGACACGGGGCAATGGATGAAGAATGCACATATCAGGCTTGGCGTTTTTCAATTTCTCTGCATCAAGCACAAAGAAGTCTTTTACTCTGTCATATTCATCTTCATCAAGGAATCTTTCCTTTTGCACTCTGGTCATATACAGCACATCCAGGTCACCGATAACAGGTTCTATGGAATCCACTTCGACATAAGGCACACCGTTCATTTCGCACACCTCGTGTTTCATATAGTCAGGCAGACGTAACTGTTCGGGAGCAATCAATACAACCTTTATCCCGGGATATCTCGAGAGAGCCTTGATTAGGGAATGAACCGTTCGACCGAATTTAAGGTCACCGCAGAAACCTATTGTTATATTGTCAATCCTCCCTAATTCTCTCTTGATTGTTAGGAGGTCGGTAAGGGTTTGAGTGGGATGGCTGTGGCTACCGTCACCTGCATTTATCACCGGCACTTTTGAATTTAAAGCCGCCACTGTAGCAGCACCCTCCTCGAAATGGCGCATAGCGATGATATCTGCGAAACAGTTGATTACCTTGGTGGTATCAGCACATGTCTCTCCTTTGCTCACCGATGAATTCTTTGCATCGGAAAATCCCAGAACATTCCCTCCAAGCTCCATCATTGCGGAAGTGAAGCTGAGACGGGTACGTGTGGAGGGTTCATAAAAGAGGGTAGCAAGCTTTTTCCCTTTGCATACCTCTGAGTATTTTTCTCGATTATCGATAATTTCCTGTCCGAGGTTCAGAACCTCCTCGAGTTCCTCTTTGGTGAGGTCGGTGGGATCTATCAAATGTTTTGCCATGATGGATCTGAGGGGTTAGAGATAAATTTTTTAAGTTTTGCATCGTCATTTTTGGAGATATATCCTTCTTCAACAGCCACTTTGCAAAGAGTTTCGAAATTTGTGAGAGATATATTTTTAACATCGGCCTCTTTAAGCCTTTGGAGGCCTTTCTCCATTCCGTAGGTGAAGATACTGACGATTCCGAGCACATCAGCACCGGCCTCCCTTAAGGCTTCGACAACTTCGATGCAACTTCCGGCTGTCGAGATAAGGTCTTCAATGACAACCACCTTGTCGCCCTTTTCGAGGCGTCCTTCAATACGGTTTTCCCGACCATGGTCTTTATTACCACCTCTTACATAGCCCATGGGTTTGTCGAGAATCCAGGCTGCAATGGCTGCATGAGCGATTCCCGCAGTGCTGGTACCCATCAATGAGTCAGCTTCAGGGTAGTTTTCTTTCACCGTTTTTGCAATAGTTTCTTCCACTATTTTGCGGGCTTCGGGATCTGATAGAATCAGACGATTATCGCAGTAAATAGGACTTTTTATTCCACTGGCCCAAGTGAAGGGCTCGTTGGGACGCAGGAACACTGCCTTGATTCTCAGCAACTCCTTGGCTATAGCAATTTCATTCATATTGAATTATTTTTTTACCTCTTTTGCCGGATTTAACAATCGGATGTGAGAGATTTAATTTCTTAGATAAAATTGGAGGGATTGTAAATGAATTCCTCATCCTTAAGGAACTCCGAGATACATTTTTGATACGCGGCTACCGGGTCGGAGGCGGCGGTTATGGGACGTCCCACAACGATAAAATCAGACCCCAGTTCCCTTGCGAGAGCGGGAGTAGTGATTCGGACCTGATCGTCTTTTGCGGAGTCGGCAAAACGGATACCCGGAGTCACTGTGATGAAGTCAGGACCACAAACTTGCTTGACTTTTGCAGCTTCCAACGGTGAACAAACCACACCGTCCAGGCCGGCTTCCATAGCATTGTGAGCATAGTGGGCTATTGTCTCATCGATAGGATTGTCGATGAGAAGCTGTTCCCTCATTGCTGCTTCAGAAGTAGATGTCAGTTGAGTCACAGCTATCAGCAGAGGTCTTGAACCGTCAGCCCGGGTAAGTCCTTCTTTTGCTGCAACCATCATTTCTTTAGTGCCGGAGGCGTGCACATTCACCATATCCACATCAAGATTGGATAGCACTTTCATAGCTTTCTTTACGGTGTTGGGTATGTCATGAAGTTTCAGGTCAAGGAAAATTTTGAATCCTCTCTTCTTCAATTCTCTTACAATTTCAGGACCTGCGGCATAGAAGAGTTCCATACCGATTTTCAAGAATGGCTTTCTTTCAAGATCCTTGAATTTATCAAGAAAATCATAACATTCCTGAGTGCTGCCAAAGTCGCAGGCTATGATGACGTCTTTATTCATAAAGTTTTTATGCAAAAGGTTCCTAAATCTAATCAGAAGCAATATGCAAAGGTAACAAAAAATGTGGAACGGGGTCAAAAAAATGCCGGGCTTTATATCCCGGCATTTATATCAGATTTATATCAGATTACTTTATTCGTTGGTGAAGACCAGATCTTCCCCTTTGCGGTCTATCTTTATGGGATGTTCCCTGTCGACCTTCTGTGAAAGGATATCTTTGGAAAGCTGGTTGAGCACCATTCTCTGAATAGTCCTCTTGACGGGACGAGCACCGAATTCGGGATCGTAGCCATCCTCTGCCAGGAGTTCGAGGGCAGCAGGTGTCACTTCCAAAGTCACTCCATTGGAGGCAAGCATCTTCTGAACACCCTTAACCTGTAGATCTACAATCTCCTGAATCTCTTTCTTGTTGAGCGGAGTGAACATCACAATCTCATCGATACGGTTGAGGAATTCCGGACGTATCTTCATCTTGAGAAGATCCATCACATCCTGTTTGGTCTTATAGATCACTTCTTCACGCTCTCCCTCCTTCATGTTTGCAAAATTCTCGCGAATAATGTTTGAACCTTCATTGGAGGTCATGATAATTATGGTGTTCTTGAAGTTGATGAAACGTCCTTTGTTATCAGTGAGTCGTCCATCATCGAGCACTTGCAAGAGGATGTTGAAGACATCGGGGTTGGCCTTCTCGATTTCGTCGAAAAGTACGACGCTATATGGTTTGCGTCTCACGGCCTCTGTCAACTGTCCGCCCTCTTCATAGCCGACGTATCCCGGAGGCGCTCCGACGAGCCTTGACACGGAGTGTTTCTCCATATATTCCGACATATCGATACGGGTCATCATATCCTCATCATCGAAGAGATACTCTGCAAGGGCTTTTGCGAGCTCTGTTTTACCTACACCGGTAGTGCCAAGGAAGATGAAAGAACCGATGGGTCGGCGCGGGTCGTTAAGTCCGGCACGGGAACGCCTTACAGCATCGCTGACAGCCTTTATGGCATCATCCTGACCAATTACCCTGTGGTGGAGTTCCTCTTCGAGATGTAGCAGTTTCTCCTTCTCGCTTTGCGCCATCTTCTTGACCGGTATCCCGGTCCAACGGCTTACGATTTCGGCAATATCTTCAGCGTCAACCTCCTCTTTGATCAGAGCCCCTTCACCCTGCATCTCATGAAGTTTCTCCTGATATTGCTTGATCTCTTCCTCTTTCTGTTTGATTTTGCTGTAGCGGATTTCAGCCACTTTTGCATAGTCTCCCTCACGTTCGGCTCTTTCGGCCTCATGGTTGAGCTGTTCTATGTCGATCTTGTTTTGCTGAATCTTGTTGATTTCCTCCTTTTCGGCTTTCCATTTGGCGAGTAGGGATTTCTCGGTGTCGCGAAGGTTGGCAAGGTCCTCATCTATCTCTTTGATCTTATATGTGTCACCTTCACGTTTTATAGCCTCCCTTTCGATTTCGAGTTGCTTAATTTTACGGGAAGCCTCATCAAGAGCCTGCGGCATGGAATCCATTTCCAGACGGAGTTTTGAGGCAGCCTCATCAATAAGGTCGATAGCCTTGTCAGGGAGGAAACGGTCTGTTATATAACGTACGCTCAATTGTACGGCAGCGATGATCGCTTCGTCCATGATACGCACCTTATGATGGTTTTCATATCTTTCTTTCAGACCTCTCAGAATGGAGATAGCCGCAAGTTCATCCGGTTCATCTACCATCACTTTCTGGAAACGACGTTCCAAAGCTTTGTCCTTTTCGAAATATTTCTGGTATTCATCGAGAGTCGTAGCACCGATAGAACGGAGTTCGCCGCGGGCCAAAGCAGGTTTGAGGATATTGGCGGCATCCATAGCTCCCTCACCTTTACCGGCTCCCACAAGGGTATGGATCTCATCGATAAAGAGAATTATTTCTCCGTCGCTTTGAGTCACCTCATTAACGATAGCTTTCAGGCGTTCCTCGAATTCACCTTTATATTTAGCACCGGCAACGAGGGCTCCCATATCGAGCGAATAAATCTGTTTGCTTTTCAGATTTTCCGGCACGTCACCACGGACGATTCTATGTGCGAGGCCTTCAGCGATAGCTGTCTTACCTGTACCAGGTTCTCCTACAAGCATCGGGTTGTTTTTAGTTCTTCTGGATAGAATCTGGAGCACCCTGCGGATCTCCTCGTCGCGGCCGATCACCGGGTCTAATTTACCGTTGCGTGCTCGGTCGTTCAAATTGATTGCATATTTTGAAAGTGCCTGATAAGACTCTTCAGCACTTTGCTGAGTCACTTTGTTTCCTTTACGAAGCTCGTTAATGGCTGCTTTCAGGCCATCTTCAGTGATTCCGGCATCCTTGAGAATCTGGGAAGCCTTGCAACGTGTGCGCAGAATTCCCATAAGAATGGCTTCCACAGAGACATATTCATCGCCCATCGACTTTGAAAAGTCGATAGCTTTCTGCAAAGCCTCGTTTGATTCGCGGCTGAGAGTAACATCTCCTCCGCTAACTTTGGGAAGAGCCTGGATATCCTTTTCGATAGCAAGGTTTACTGAATTTAGATTGGCTCCAAGTTTTTGGAAAACGAAATTTACTATGGTCTCGCTCTCGCCGATAATGGCTTTGAGAATATGAACCGGTTCAATTAATTGTTGACCGTTCTGGCGAGTGAGGTCGAGTGCCTTTTGCACTACCTCCTGCGACTTGATTGTGAAATTATTGAAGTTCATTTATTTATTTTTTAATATTTTTTGCTTTATAATCCTTTCAATTTATTAACATTCCAACTCCAAAAATAGTTTTCACAAAATGGAGGAATCAATAAGGTCTAATAAAAACAGTGAAAAACAAGGAAAAATAGACAAGATGGATTATATTTGCGATGTTTTTGGGATTGGGACGTGTTAGGTGGGGGAGGAAGTTGACGGTGAGTTGTAAATCGTCATGCAACTGATATTATTTAATGGGAGTGAATTTGGAAATACAGGAACGCGGGTGCAGCATTGGATGATATAGAATTAAATTGCAAGATATATGGAAGAGGAAAAGAAAGTGGCAGACGCCAATGAAGAGACATTGAGAATAACGGAAAAAGCCATTGAGATGCTCAAGACTGTTTTTGACCCGGAAATACCGGTGAATGTCTATGATTTGGGGTTGATTTATAAAATTGATTATCAGCCGGAAGACAAGAGTCTACATGTAGACATGACTCTCACCGCTCCTCATTGCCCTATGGCAGATTTCATTATGGAGGATGTAAGGCAGAAACTTTTGAGTGTCGATGGCCCTGAGAAACTCGACCTGCGACTTGTGTTTGAACCCGAATGGAACCAAGACATGATGAGCGAGGAAGCAAAACTTGAGCTCGGCTACCTTTAGAATAGTAATAAGAACATTTGGGTTGGAAAATTATTAAAGGGAACAGGATTTAATAAATTATGGAACGTAGAAAGACATATTTTCTTAGCGATTTGCACCTCGGGGCGCCTTATATGAAGGACTCTCGGGAGAGTGAGCGAAGGATTGTGGCTTTCCTCGATTCTATAAAGGATGAAGCCGAAGCCATCTATTTATTGGGAGATATTCTTGATTATTGGTATGAGTACCGTTATGTCGTACCCAGAGGATATGTCAGATTCTTCGGAAAATTGGCTGAACTGTCTGATTCCGGAGTGAAGATAGTGTGGCTGAAAGGTAATCATGATATATGGATCTATGATTATCTTCCTCAGGAACTTGGAATAGAGGTGATTGATGGCAGTCTCATCCGAGAGATTTATGGTAAGAAAGTCTTTCTAAACCACGGAGACGGTGTGGGGAAACAGGCTCCGACATTCCGTTTAATACGTTCCATGTTTAGAAACCGTTTTTGCCAATGGATGTTTGCGGGAATTCACCCTCGTTGGACTGTACCGTTTGCCTACAACTGGAGTGCCCATAGCCGCAAAGGAGGGGAGGAGAGGGGAATACCCGACGAAGATCTACTTAAGAATCTGAAGAATTTTGTGGCGGAATACCATAAGGAACATCCTGATACCGATTATTTCATTTTTGGCCATGTCCATATATTAAGTCGGGAGGAGATTTCTGACGGATGTGAGATGATAGTTCTCGGAGAATGGATCCGAACCTTCAGTTATGCAGTCATGACTTCAAAGGGATTGACATTGCACAAATTTAGTAACTAATCCTTTTTGGGAATTACGGTGCCCCGGATTTTGAGATTGAACTTACCCGGGTTGCCTGTACAGCGCACAGTCACTACTTTAGTAAAACCACCGGGACGCCCGAGCGGATTGTAGGTCACTTTAATTACTCCCGAAGCCCCCGGAGCTATTTCCTCTTTGGGAAATTCAGGTCGTGTGCAACCACATTCGGCGCGTGCGCTGTTAATCTTAACCGGTTCGTCGCCTATATTGGTAAAAGTAAATTCATGAGTGACCTTACCCCCCTCTTCGCGGATATTACCGAAATCGTAGGTGGTTTTTTCAAACTGAAGTTTTCCTTTAGATTTATCTGCGCTGACTGCGAAAACCATCAATGAAGCGATTAGCAGAAGAAATGATATTCTTTTCATATTTACGAGAATTTTGCAATTGCTGACGTTTGTTTAACGTGCTGAAATTAACAAAAATTGTTGAAAGTGAAGTAAAAGCTATTCTATTTTTGAGTTAAGACAATTTTTTAGTTAAATTTGCAACTATTGATTAAAAATCATTGGCAAAAAAGCATGCAACCCATCATCGCGCCCATTGAGAGGGAACTGATAATCAAAGAATTGACTCCCGATAAATTGCTACGCAAAGCAAATAAGGGAGACAATGAGGTTTATGTGGTGGATGCTTTCAACGCTCCGGAAACCATGAAGGAAATCGGGCGTTTGCGGGAAATAGCTTTCCGGGATGCCGGAGGTGGTACCGGTCTGGATTGTGACATAGATGAATTTGACACTATGGAGAATCCCTGCCGCCAGTTGATTGTATGGGATCCTCATGACAAAGAAATAGTTGGTGGTTATAGATTTATCCTTGGAGAAGATATAAAGATGAAGGATAATACACCAAATATTGCCACTTCCCACATGTTCGGTTTTTCCGACAAATTCCTGAAAGATTTATTGCCAAACACTCTGGAACTCGGACGTTCCTTTGTATCGGTGGATTATCAGAGTACCCGTTCTAATTCCAAGGCTATCTATGTCCTCGATAATCTGTGGGATGGATTAGGTGCCTTAACCGTATTGTATCCCCAAATACACTATTTGTTCGGTAAGGTGACAATGTATCCCTCTTTCGGAACGGAGGCGCGTGATATACTTTTAGGATTTCTTCATAAGTATTTCCATGACGACGAGAAGCTTGTGTGGCCTCTCGAAGAATTGCCAAGTGCAGCTCTCTCGGGAAAAATCCAAAATATGTTCACTGGTAAGGATTTCCGCGAAGATTACAAGATTCTGAATCAGACAATACGTTCCCTGGGAAAGAATATCCCGCCGCTTGTGAATGCCTATATGTCATTATCACCAACCATGAAAGTGTTCGGTACTGCCGTAAACCATGAATTCGGGGAAGTTGAGGAGACGGGAATATTCTTCAAGATATCTGAGATTTTTGATGAGAAGAAACGACGCCACATACATTCCTTTATTGAAAAGGAATCGTCGTTTGTAAAGTGATACTGCCTCCACATTTCATTCCATTAGCATTATATGAAACAAATAGCCGTTACCGGGGCCGACGGATTCATAGGCAGCCATCTTGTGGAGGCTCTTCTTGAGAGGGGCTATAAGGTTAGGGCTCTATCGCAATATAATTCCTTCAATAATTGGGGTTGGCTTGAGGATATTGCACCTCGAGAGAACCTGGATGTGTGGTGTGGTGATGTAAGGGATCCTGAATTCTGTAGAAGATTCACAGAGGGAGCCGATACAATCTTCCATCTTGCAGCCCTCATAGCCATACCATATAGTTATATTGCACCGGATTCTTATGTCGACACCAACATAAAGGGGACATTAAATATCTGTCAGGCAGCCAAAGATCATGGTGGCCAGAGGGTTTTAGTCACCTCAACTTCCGAGGTGTATGGAACGGCCCGATATGTCCCCATAGATGAGAAGCATCCTAAGCAACCCCAAAGCCCTTATTCGGCTACAAAAATTGGTGCAGATGCAATAGCGTTAAGTTTTCATAATGCATTCGACCTGGATGTGACTGTGGTTAGACCTTTTAACACCTATGGACCACGTCAGAGTGCAAGAGCCATCATCCCCACCATAATCACACAGATAGCATCCGGAGTAAGGAAGATAAAAGTAGGGGATCTTAGTCCGACGCGTGATTTCAATTATGTCGCAGACACTTGCCGAGGATTTATAGATATCGCCGAGGCTAACTCTACAAAAGGGCTTGAGATAAACATCGCCACCGGGAAAGAAACCTCGATGGAGGATCTTTTTAAAACCATAGCTCGGCTGATGGGGGTAGATGTCGAGTGGGTTAGGGATCCTGAAAGAATACGTCCTGCCACGAGTGAGGTGTTCCGTCTGTTAGGGGATAATTCACTCATAAAGGAACTGACAGGGTGGGAACCCCGCGTATCGCTTGAGGAAGGGTTAGAAAGGACAATAAGATGGTTTTCAGAACCCTCCCGCATGGAAAAGTATAAACCGGGCATTTATAACCGGTAGATATTGACTTGAAGAGGAGTCTATAAAGTTACCTTACGCCACATATTTGAGGAAACAGGGATTCGGCTATGAGCCAGTCTTGAGGAGTGTCAAGGTCGATGCTTCTGTATGCCGGCATTTCGAAAGGTATAATTTTCTTGAATTTTGATATAGGAGATTTAAGCAAAGCATCTACAGTCATAACGTAGACAGCACCATTGTATTCCCATACCTTAGGTGCATCTTGACGACGGTTAAAATCTCCGTTACCCTTGCTGATCTTAAGAAATCCGTCGGGGGAGGTTTCAAACAAGTTGTAATAGGGATTGGATTTTGATTCTGTAACGCTGACCACCATATCAATGTCGGGGTTCCAGAGTTTCTCCGCTGTTTTTATATCCTCGTTTGTTCGGAAAGGGGAGGTGGGCTGAAGTAGCACGACTCTGTCGAAATTCCGGTCAGCTTTTTTAAATTCATCAAGCACATGAAGTATCACTGAATAAGTTGAAGCCGTGTCGGAAGCCAAATCATCGGGACGCAGAAAAGGTATCTTAAGGCCATGGCGAGTCGCCTCTTTGGCAATTTCCGGAGAATCGGTGGAAACAAAGATGGAATCATCGGGTGAAGCACAATCCAAGGCCTGGCGTACTGCCCGACTTACGAGGGATTCGCCGCAAAATGGCTTGATATTTTTATTCGGTATTCCTTTACTGCCTCCCCGGGCAGGTATCAGATACAGAGTTCTAACAGAATCCATAGGCTAAAAAATAAAAGGGTGATAACCTCTTCGGTCGCACCCTTTGTTCTTTATAAGTTTCTACAGGTAAAAAATCTTAAGGTAAAAAAGATTGTCTTTAGGTTCAGTGCAAAGGTATAGAAAAGAATCGGTAAATTTTTCAAACATGTTGTAAAACATATAGGATTACGGGAAAAGTTACCAAAATAGTTTAGGGCTCTCGATTCCTACGTTTCACACAGTGTCACTACAATTCTTACCTACATTTTCTAATTCTTACCTTTATACATGTTCTCATAGTATTTCTCATAGTCACCACTTGTGACGTTGTCTACCCATTCCTTGTTATCAAGATACCATTTCACAGTCTTCTCAATACCCTCTTCAAATTGCAAACTGGGTTCCCAACCAAGTTCTTTCTGCAGTTTTCTACTGTCGATGGCATAACGCATATCATGGCCAAGACGGTCGGTCACATAGCTTATAAGATGCTCTGAGGAGCCTTCAGGTTTTCCGGTCAGCCGGTCGACTGTTTTAATCAAAACCTTTATCAATTCGATGTTTTTCCATTCATTGAAACCACCGATATTATATGTGTCTCCCGGTTTCCCCTCATGGAAAATAAGGTCGATAGCTCGGGCATGGTCTTCGACATAAAGCCAGTCTCTGACATTTTCTCCTTTCCCGTAAACCGGCAATGGACGTCCCTGGAGAATGTTGTTTATGAAAAGAGGTATTAGTTTTTCCGGGAATTGATAGGGTCCGTAGTTATTTGAACAGTTAGTCACTATAGTCGGCATTCCGTATGTGTCGTGATATGCCCTTACGAAATGATCGCTCGAAGCCTTTGAAGCCGAGTAAGGTGAATGGGGGTTATATTTTGTTGTCTCTACGAAGAAATCTACACCGAAAGCCAGATGGTCGTCGGCCGATGCCTTTGTGGTGAAGGGGGCCTTTACACCCTCCGGGTTTGTAATCTCCAGAGCTCCGTAAACTTCATCAGTGGATATGTGGTAGAAAAGCTTACCTTCGTATCCTGAAGGGAGTGTGTCCCAATATTCCTTGGCAGCCTGAAGCAGTGAAAGAGTGCCCATCACGTTGGTGCGAGCAAATGTGAAAGGGTCTTTTATACTTCTGTCTACATGACTTTCGGCTGCAAGATGGATAATGCCGGTGATCTCATGCTCTTTAATGATCTCCCTCATTTTGTCGAGGTCGGCGATATCCGCTTTCACGAATACGTAGTTTGGTTTTTGCTCTATGTCTTTGAGATTGTTGAGATTGCCGGCATAGGTCAATTTATCGACATTCACTATCTTGCAATCCGGATATTTGTTTACAAAGAGACGCACAACGTGAGAGCCTATGAATCCGGCTCCTCCGGTGATCAAAATATTCTTGGGTGATTGTGGCATGTTTCTGTTTGTTTAATGAAGCGTAAAATACTTTTTTACCGATGCTTCGGTTTTTATTTAGCCAGACACTTCTCGAGAGAGTCGCGCCAGTGGGGAACGGTTTTCCCGAAAGTTGTTTTATATTTGGTTTTGTCGAGGACAGAATAGGGAGGCCTCACTACTTTTGAAGGGAATTCGGAAGAATGACAAGGGAGCACTTCTTTCCCTTTGAAGCCTTTTATGGAAGCGGCGGCATGGGCGAAATCATACCAAGAGCACACCCCCTCGTTAGAGAAATGATAAATTCCCTCGTTTCCTTTGAGTTTCCTTTCACTGATCATGTCTATGATGGCTCCTGCTAGATCGGTGGCATAGGTAGGAGTGCCGCATTGGTCGAAAACAACCTTGATACTGTCGCGGTTTTGGAGCAGATTCAATATCTTTTCTACAAAATTGTTGCCATAGTCGGAATATAGCCAGGCGGTGCGAAGTATAATAGCCGATGCCTCGGAACCGGCGATTTCCATTTCTCCTTTCAGTTTCGTGCGTCCGTATGCTCCCGTAGGGGCCGGTGGCTCGTCCTCGGAGAGGGGCACATTCTTTCCGCTTCCCCCGAAAACATAATCTGTGGATATGTGTATAAGGGTTCCGTTCCTTTCTTTGATAGCTCTTGCCAGGATTCCGGGTGCGATACCGTTAATCAGTATCGCGACATCTTCATGGTCTTCAGCCGCATCTACATTAGTATATGCCGCACAGTTTATTATAACGTCGATTTCTTTGTCAGTAATAAATTTTCTGACAGCATCCGGATCTGTGATATCCAATTCCGCTACATCGGTGTAGATATAATTGTCGGGCATTCCTTCCGCGGCTTTGCGGACGCTACGCCCAAGCTGCCCATTGGCACCGGTCACTAATATATTCATATATTGTTTTAAATCAAAAATCCAATTTCGGATTTTAGGTTTCCCATATCAAAATTATAGACCCAATTTAAGCAAACGGGGTCTTAAACTCATTCAATTTCGGATGTTTTTTGTCTTTGTCAGAGACAATGGCGTTTTCTTTTGGGGTTTGCCATTCGATTGCGAGGGTTTCATCAAACGGATCGATTCCTCCATCGACTTCCGGGTGATAATATTCATCACATTTATATTGGAAGACAGCCACATCGCTCAAGACCTCAAAGCCATGTGCAAATCCTTTTGGAATGAAGAATTGCCTGTGGTTATCTTCTGTAAGTTCCACTGCAACGTGCTGTCCGTAAGTCGGTGAGCCTTCCCGAAGGTCTACAGCCACATCAAGCACTCGCCCCACAACGCATCTAACAAGTTTTGCCTGAGAAAAGGGCGGTTTCTGGAAATGCAGGCCTCTCAATACTCCCTTGGTGCTACAGGATTCATTGTCCTGTACAAAATTTACATGAGCCACTTTCTCATCGAATTCTCTTTTTGAAAATGACTCAAAGAAATACCCCCTTTGATCTTTCCAAACTCGCGGTTCGATTATAACGACTCCTTCTATCTTGGTGGGTGTGACTTCCATTTTTCTTAACAGAATTTAATTAAAAATTTCGCAAAAGTTTCGGCTTGTTCTTAATCAAGGTTGGGAGAAGCGGTACGTTCCATCTCGTCTACCACTTTCATGAGATATTGCCCATATTGATTTTTGATCATAGGTTGGGCTATTTCCTGTATCTTCTCTTTGCTGATCCATCCCTGACGATAAGCTATACCTTCGAGACAAGCGATTTTGAGGCCTTGACGTTTTTCGAGCACCTCGACATATATTGAAGCTTCTGCGAGCGAGTCGTGAGTGCCTGTGTCAAGCCATGCGAACCCTCTGGGAAGAGTCTTTACCATAAGGTTGCCATTGTTTAGATATTCTTGATTGACAGTGGTGATTTCGTATTCACCGCGAGCGGAGGGTTTGATACTTGAGGCCACGTCCACAACGCTGTTGGGATAGAAATATAGTCCCACGACGGCATAATTGCTCTTAGGTTGCTTAGGCTTTTCCTCGATCGATATGCAGTTTCCGTCTTTGTCAAATTCAGCGACTCCATAGCGTTCGGGATCATCAACCCAGTAGCCGAAGACGGTGGCTTTCCCTTTCTCTTCCACATTCTTGACAGCCTCCTTAAGCACTGATGCAAAAGAGGGGCCATGGAAAATATTGTCACCGAGCACGAGACAAACGGAGTCATCGCCTATGAAGTCTTTCCCAATCACAAAGGCCTGAGCGAGGCCATCGGGAGAAGGCTGTTCAGCGTAAGATAGTTTGATTCCATAATCGGAACCGTCGCCCAAAAGGCGTTTAAAAGCCGGAAGATCCTGAGGTGTGGAAATTATCAGGATATCCCGTATGCCGGCCAGCATGAGGGTGGAGAGGGGATAATATACCATCGGTTTATCGTAAATCGGTAGCAACTGTTTGCTCACTCCTTTAGTGACAGGGTAAAGACGGGTGCCGGAACCGCCGGCAAGCACAATGCCTTTCATTGAGAAAAAGTGGGTTTTGTGTTATGTTTTAGCAATAATGGCGTAAAAATAAATAAAAAGGAGCATGCGCCAAACAAAAATTTCACACATCTCCAAATTATCTTGTGTCCAGGATGAGACTCGAACTCACACGGCCTAACGGCCACTACCCCCTCAAAGTAGCGTGTCTACCAATTTCACCACCTAGACA
>JAFLTR010000070.1 GCA_022509205.1 Muribaculaceae bacterium
CAGGAGTTTTCATGATGTTTTCACCACTTTTAAGCAACAAAAAAGAGAGCTACATTTCTGTAACTCTCTGATTATCAAGTGACCCCGGTGGGGCTCGAACCCACGACCCAATGATTAAGAGTCATTTGCTCTACCAACTGAGCCACGGAGTCATCTTTTGCTCATTAGCGAGTGCAAAGTTAGGGAGTTTTTTGTTTATATCCAAATTTGTATCCTCTTTTATTAAAAAATTATTATAAATCTTTTAAAATAAAACGGAAGATGAGATTTTAAAGCAATAGAAATCCTCGCTTTTCGAATCTACTTAATATGCTTAAAATAGCCTTGGCACTCCGCTTAAAATCTCGTCATGCTTCAAATTGGGTAGTTACACTGCCATCATGATGCCCTGTAGTTAACGCGTACTTGTCCTATAGGAAGATTACCAACAATCAGCAAGGGAATATGGTCGGGGGCTGTAGAGACCCAACAATTTATGTCGTCACTCGATTTTTTCCCTCCTGCCTGGGTAAATTTAAAAGTGATGTGCCAGGTTTCATGCTCACTTTTGTCGCTCAGTTTTATAGTCTCTTTCCCAAGACATTTCACCTCCAGGTTCTCTTCCTTAGATCCGGAGAAGATGGTGGCATTGATGCTTTCACCGGGTTTCAAATTGGGATAATCAATTTCTCTTAGAAAGAAATAGACACTCAACATATCGTAGGTAAGTCCCGTGGATTGCATTACATGAGTGGTATGATTAACGTTGCCGTTTTTATCCTCCTTGAATTTCTCAGCCTCACCTTTCACAGAATTACCATTATATGAGAACTTAATATTATCGCGACGATAGCGATTTTTCTCATGGGCAATGTAGGTATAATGTAGCGGGCGGTATTTTTCTTTTTCTGTAATTGATACAAGGGTGTCTCTCACCTTATAGATTCTATCGGCCCATGGTTTGGTTTGGGCTATGAGTTTAAGTTCATAGCCGTTTCCACGTGGGGTACGAGTAATCTCCACATCTCCGGCATCCTTCTGGATAAGTCCCCACTTATAGGTCACCACATAGTTTAACTTCTCCGGAGTGGCAAAGGAGCAAAGGGTCGCGATAAAAATGAGGGAATATAGAAGTAAGATTCTTTTCATATTAATCTGAACCCCCATTTATATAAAACCATCAGGGAGTCTTAATATAAACGTAGAAAACCACGGAATATTGGATTTGGAAGAACTGACATCTCTATATGTCCGAATTTCCGGAAAGTTCGAAAAATTAAAATGATCAGCTGCATGAGTACTCTACATTCAATCTCAACGATTTTGATATGAGCCGGCTGAACATTGCGCATCCCGCTATTCGTAAATTCCCGATGTTCCTTGCCTTGAATTGTATTTCTTCGCTCCTTATAGTGATGGTTTTATAGTCGTGGATAATTTTGTGGATAATTATTTAAATAATAAAAAAAGATAATCCGATATTGGTAAAAACAGGAGGATAAATTAAAAAGTATAATCGAGGAATTTACTTTCGGAATCAGGATTTCATTTAGAATACAAAGAAATATAGAGGATATGCCATTTTTTTGACATACCCTCTAATGCTTTGATTTGTTTTAGGATCTGAAACTATTAAATTTTCAGAAATTCAAACCTAAACCAATGAATGGTCTTGACACTCCTGCGTCGCCACCGCAATTTATTGCATATTGATAACCTGCCATGATGTTAAGACGTTTCCAACTCCATTGTGCGCTGATCTCAATAGGAATTGCAAATCCTTCGGGTATGGTCTTTCCAATACCGAGACCGGCATACGCTGAAAAGTTTAAAGGAAGTCTGCGCACTGCTCCTCCGGTTGCCAATACACCCACATGGGACTCTTCTCCCTCAACCGTGAGTTTTGCATACCAACCCCACGTCTTGTATCTTGCATACATCACACTAAACGACCATGGATTTTCGATATCATCGCTTGATGGAAAACCGTAAAGCACATTGATCGAATTGACCGGAGAGTAAAGGGGTTTAACTTTTGGAACTTTGGGTTTTTTCGGTGCTGCTTCCGGACGAAGTTTGTCGAGGAATGATGGAGCCGTTGTGGTTATTACCGGGGTGGCAACTCCCACTTTATTTTTCAATGTGGCTATAATGGCTGCATCACCCATGGTCATCGGACGGAAATTCACCAATTTGGCAGGATGGCCGGTAACGGTTACGGAGCCTCCGCGCAAGAAACCGCGATGAGTGACTTCGAACACCGGCTCCACAAGGATATCTGCGCCGGATGCTTTGAGCACTTCCGCTTCGGCAGCCTTCTCCCTGCTTCCCACTGTCTTGAAAGGATTCCAATTCCAGGAAACAGTGGCAGAAACCTGATCTTGACTGACATCCAAATCGGCAACAGTCATATTCACAATCATGGTTTCCGGCGTTACCGTATATGCATTGTTGCTTGTGGTTGTGCAGGAGCTTAACGCAGCGACCGCAATTGAGACGGCCAATATTAAGCTTTTCCTCATAACCAATTATTTTTTGCCTTTCAAGGTTACGATTAGTTCAGCCTCTGCTTGAGTCATAGGATGCACATGCTTGTAGGTTGCAGGGTGGCCGGTGACTGTAACATAAGTAATCTTGCCCGGTCTTTTCTTAATCTCAAACTGCGGGTTTACTATAACGTCGCCACCGCCGTTAGCCTTGAGTGCTTCTTGTACTGCTTTCGCTTTAACCGATTTTACTCCTGCACGTGAATGAGCATAGTCGCAGGTGTAAGTGTAAGTGATCACGTTGTCAGAAACAACCAAGTCGGCATAGGATCTGTTGGTGATAGAAGTGTCGACAGTCTCGGTGTAGGCAGTGTTGCTTGTGACTGTGCAAGAACTGAGCCCGAAGGTCAATGCAACGGCTGCAATAAGAAAGATTTTTTTCATAATTATTTTCAAAGCCCCGACTCCCCAGGACAGGCATATAAATTTTCACATTTGAAAGGCCCGGGAGCCTGTGCCAAATCGTCATGACATGAGCCTTTCGTTAAACTTGGGAGCAAATTTAATAATATTTTTCAATAATTTACAATTTTTATGTTAATTGCTTGAAATAGTCCTTATCACTATCAATACGACCGGTTACAATACCGTTTGACTTTTTCCCCGGAGTGTCAATTGGGGGAAATCAGATTCCTTTTTCAGATTGTCTATCCGGGATTTCAGAAATGCTCCATGTCACCTTCATATTCTTTTCTATTCCATAGCTTGATGAAATGAGAGTTAGGAATGCAAAAAAATACGGGATAGGTCAAAACAACCTATCCCGTAAAAAGTGTCTTTTCAAACACTCTTACACATATTCATTGATAATTTGTTGCAGTGTGGCAGCCTGTTGCACTCCGCTCTGTCGCCACTCCATTTTGCCATTTTTAAAGACCATCAGGGTGGGCACACTTCTAACCTGATACATATTAGCCAATTCCGGATTCTTATCTATGTCTACTGTCAGGATGCGTGCCTTGTCGCCAATAAGTCCTTTCAATTCTTCAAGAATAGGGTGCATCATCTGGCAAGGGCCACACCATGTTGCAAAGAAATCTACCAAAACCGGTTTCTCTGATTTAATGATTTCATCAAACTTTTCCATAATCGTTGTTTTTAAAGTTATATATAATAAAAACAACCGTCGTAAAAATTGGTTCGCACCAAAGAAGGAGTAAATAGAAACAGAAAAACGACAAATGTTCAGTTGAAATAGGATCAGTGATGGCGCACTCCTCTTGAGGATGCAAGGCCTCCGCGTGTCAGCAGACGCGCCATGCGAGGTGTGAAAGAGATAAAGATCAGAAAAGCCATGAAGAGAAGATAGCTAAGTATGCAGTTTCTCAGAAACCGGGTGTTGTCGCGCGCAAATGTTGAGGCATCTCCCGATACCTCCGGACCAAGGAAATCATCAATATCGATGGCGTTCAAAGTAGTTTTCCACACCACCTTTCCTTTGTCGAGATAAACAATACCTGGGTTTCCCCTCACCACCTCTTTGATAGCTGAGTCGTCGGCAAGAAATATGGGATAAGAAGCCATAGAAAGATCTTCCCACTGTTCGATTTCTTCTCGGCTTCCCGACACCACTCCTATCATCTTAACCCCATTCTCTTCAGCCCATTCATATAACGAATTAAGTTTCCATGTGGTTGCAGGAGACACCATTGATACTTTTGGAATCATGACCACAAGTTCTTTCCCTTCAGGTGAGAGGGCTTCTGCATTCATATCGTCGCCGGAATCAATGTCGAAAACTTCGAGCCCATGATCGTCATACCCATCTTCATCAGCAAAGAGAGTTGCTCCCTGAGGATAATCCCTGAAATCAATTAGAGGCTGATAAAAGAATCCCACAAGTTCAATCAACACGATAAAAATGCCTGACGCCACCACCGCGAGCCATTGGAAGGCCGGAGAGATAAGACAAATACCGTTAAGATTGTATTTTACAAGCCATACGATACCTGCAGAGAGTATGACGTTTTTCCAGAAAGTAGCCCAATTTGAAATCGACAGGGCGTCACCGAAACAACCGCAGTCGGCAACCGGATTTTCCAGCGCTATCCATAAGGATAACGGAAGCATGAAGACCATTATAATCCCGGCGAATACGGGACATGATTTCCGGAAACATCCGAGTGCCAGAAAACACCCCACAACAAACTCCACGGCACAAAGTCCGAACACAAAAAGCCGTAGAAGAGCAAAGGGGAGAGGGAACCCGAAAGCACCTATATATTCCTCCACCTTGAAGATTGTGCCCCAGGGATCGATTGCTTTCACGAACCCCGAAAAGATAAATAGTCCTCCACAAACTATGCGGAGCAGCCAGGTCAATATTTTAATAGCCTGTTCCAAACTTAGGCTTCCTCAAGTTTGATAATGGCGAAGAGGGCATAGTTTATCATATCACGATAATTTGCATCTACACCCTCGCTAATTAATGTTTTGCCTTCATGAGATTCAATCTCCTTGGTGCGTAATAATTTCTGTAGGATAATATCTGTGAAACTCGATACCCTCATCTGCCTCCAGGCCTCGTCATAATCGTGATTCTTATTAAGCATAAGAGCAGTTGAATCACTTATTTCCCGATCGTAAAGCTTCAAAGCCTCCTCGGCGGAGATAGTTTCTCCGGGCCCGAGTGCAAGTTGAATCAAAGCGATGGCACAATAATTTACTATACCTATGAATTCCGGTAGGATCCCTTCGTCGACCCTGGCATTTTTATTGCCTTTTTCCTCTATACTTCGGATACGTCGGGCTTTGATATAGATCTGGTCGGTTAGGCTCGAAGTTCGCATGATACGCCACGATGTGCCATAATCTTTGAGTTTCTTTTCAAAGATTTCACGACATTTTTCTATAGCTTTCTTGAAATCTTCAATAGTATTGGCGTTTGCCTTGTCTAAATTTTGAGTCATAATACAAAAATTAAATGCCACTTACCTTCGCCATTTTTTTATAAAATATGCTTAGGAAAGCGAGACAATGCAAAATTAAAAGATTTTTAGGATAAAATTTGCATAAGAATAAAAAAGGGATTAACTTTGCAACGCAAAAAAGCCAAGGGGATACCTTTGGAGTTAATGAATGCGAAAATAGCTCAGTTGGTAGAGCACGACCTTGCCAAGGTCGGGGTCGCGGGTTCGAGTCCCGTTTTTCGCTCCAAGCCTCTCCAAATGTCTAGGTGGTGAAATTGGTAGACACGCTACTTTGAGGGGGTAGTGGCCGTTAGGCCGTGTGAGTTCGAGTCTCAT
>JAFLTR010000071.1 GCA_022509205.1 Muribaculaceae bacterium
ATACCGATACAAATCAAAAATTGAAGACCGCTATGTTCCCCGTAAATAAATCCGACAATACACGGCGCGAGCATAAAGAAAGCTTCGAGAATCAGCAGCCACCCTATGACTCGAAGCAGCATCCGGAAATTTATATATCCTCTTTTCCTGACTTCTATCATATTAATAAAACCATTTCTCGATTTTGGAAATGGTGCCATTCAGACAGAAAACCACTACAAAATCTCCCTCGTCTATTTTAGTATTACCTCCGACAAGTTGCACTTGATTGTTTTTAATCACGGCGGCAAGTGTCATCTCGGGTGGAAGACGAAGATCTTTCACAAGCGCTTTAGTTATTTTCGCTCCTTTTCTCACTCGCATTTCCGCTACTTCGGCATCTGCAAGAGCCAGACATTTGGCAGTGGAGTTGTCAGCATCAAGAAGAATCTGAAAAATATGACTCGATGCCAGTATCTTTTTATTGATAATTGTTCCGATATTCAAGTTTTCGGCTTGACTGACAAACTGCAAGTTCTCAACATCTGCTACTGTCTTCGGTACTCCGAATTCTCTTGCAGACATACATGTGAGGATATTTGTTTCAGAGGAATCCGTCAATGAAAGAAAAGCATCATATTGGTCGACATCATTCTCTTTTAACACTTCCACATCTCTACCGTCGCCAAATACAATCTCACAATCCGGCAGAAGAGTCGCCATCTCTTCACAATGATCGCGGTCGTTATCAATTATTTTAATATGATATTTGTCATGAAAACGTGTGGCAAACCGCATAGTGATTCTTGACCCGCCGACTATAAAAGCATTTTTTATCACACGTTTCTTTTTCCCGCAAAGTTCCATGACTTCCTGCACGAATGGGGGAGTGGTGATGAAATAAACAGTGTCGTCATAAAGGATTTCGTCATTACCGCCCGGTATAATTGTGCTATTGTTTCTCTTTATGGCTGCAACGTGAAAATCATGGGTTTTCACCGGGAGATCGCGCAGTTTATGATTTATCAACACATTATCATTGTGGAGTCTGACTCCAATGAGGAGCAATTGGCCGTCATGGAGCTCGCCCCAGTAGCTTGCCCAATTATGAGCAAGAGATAAAGCGATCTCAT
This sequence comes from Muribaculaceae bacterium, assembly GCA_022509205.1. Taxonomy (GTDB): domain Bacteria; phylum Bacteroidota; class Bacteroidia; order Bacteroidales; family Muribaculaceae; genus Lepagella. The sequence goes on from JAFLTR010000071.1 coordinate 1,113, forward strand.
CAGCTGCCAGGTCTTCCGGATAGATAAGATTGTCAACCCCTATATCCTTTAATATTTGCCCGTTTTTAGGGCGCAGAAATTCATGATTGTCTATTCGAGCCATCGTTTTCTTGGCTCCAAGACGCTTGGCTATCGCACACGTTGTGATATTTCGGGTTTCATAAGGGGTCACTGCAATATAAAGATCGGAACTTGCCACTCCCACATCTCTAAGAGTTTCAAAAGAAGAGGTGCTCCCATTCCATGTCATCAGATTATAATTGTCGTTGATAACATCCAACCGGCTTTGATCGCTATCGAGCAATATGATATCCTGCTCTTCATTTGAGAGCAATTTTGCAAGATGGGTGCCCACTTCGCCGGCGCCGGCTATAACGATCTTCACTTCTGATTACAGTTAAATTTCACCATTCAATTTTTTCACCGACCTTACAATTCCTTCTGAATCATATCCACATTTGGATTGGAGATGAGGAATATCTCCGTGCATTATCCATTCGTCCGGTATACCAAGATTGATAATTTTAGGGTTTCTTTCAAGTTGCTGAACATAATCATTCACCGCAGAGCCAAATCCTCCTGCAATAATTCCGTCTTCCAGAGTGATGATTCCTGAATATCGGGTAGAAATATTTCTGAGAAGATCAGTGTCAAGCGGTTTCATCCAGATCATATCGTATATGTCTGTTTCAATCCCCTCTTTTGATAATTTATCGGCCGCTTCCAAGGCATTTTTTATCACAGGCCCAAGAGCCAGGACAGCAATCTTTGCATTCTCGTTTTGTCTTATCGGCCTTCCTTTTCCCGGAGTCATCACTTGCAATGAGGCCTCTTTATCATAACGATTGCTTTTACCTCGCGGATACCTTATGGCAAGTGGAGCATTTAATGACAATGATGTAAACATGAGGTTTCTCAGAGTCTCGGCATCAGTGGGCGCGGCTATATTTAGACCGGGCACACAGGCAAGATAAGCGAGGTCGAAAAAGCCGTGATGTGTCACTCCATCCTCACCGACAAGACCGGCCCGATCAATACAGATGGTTACCGGGAGCCCCTGTATTGCTATATCATGTATAATGTTATCGTATGCTCTCTGGAGGAATGATGAATAGATAGCAACAAAGGGTCGTTTCCCGGCTACTGCGAGACCTCCGGCGAAAGTAACTGCATGTCCTTCGGAAATGCCCACATCGAAAGCCCTTTCAGGTATCTTTTCTACCAGATAATTGAGAGATGTTCCCGTAGGCATTGCCGCGGTGACCCCCATCACTCTTTCATCCTTTTCAGCCAGTTCTACGAGGGTCTCTCCGAACACCTCCTGCCATAACGGTGCTCTGGTTTTATCATCCTTGATAAATCTCTCTCCTGTGTCTGGATCGAAACATCCGGGGGCATGCCAGATCGTGGGATCTTCTTCAGCAGGAGTATAGCCTTTCCCTTTAATAGTGTAGAGATGAAGAAGCCGCGGGCCGTTCATGTCCTTGATATCCCGGAGCACTTTGACAAGTTTTCTGACATCATGCCCATCGATAGGTCCGAAATAACGTATATTCAGACCCTCAAAAATATTTTGTTTCCTCGAAACGAGCGATTTCACAGAGTTGCTGAATCTGATGATCGCTCTTCTTCTCGGTTCAGTCAAGACTCCTTTTTTCTTAAGATATAGAGCCATCCTATTGCGGAGTTTGTTGTAGCCGGCCGAAGTGGTGAGATCAGAGAGATAACCATGCAGTCCTCCGACATTGTTATCAATACTCATATCGTTGTCGTTGAGTATTATAAGCAAGTCGTTAGGATGATTGGAGGCGTTATTCAATCCTTCGAATGCAAGACCGCCACTAATGGAAGCGTCTCCAATTATCGCCACTGTTTTCCGGTTTTCATTTCCTGGGGTGCATTTGTCAGCAATAGCCATTCCTAAACCGGCCGAAATGGAATTTCCTGCATGCCCAGCCATAAAAGTATCACATTCACTTTCCAAAGGGCTTGGGAAGCCACTCAGGCCATCCAGTTTACGCAGATTCTTAAATTCCTCCATTCTCCCTGTCAGAATCTTATGAGCGTAAGCCTGATGGCCTACATCCCAAACAAGGCGATCGTAGGGAGTGTCGAAAACGTAATGGAGAGCAACAATGAGGTCTACCGCTCCCATACTTGAAGCGAAATGCCCGGGATTTTCCGATAGATTTTCTATCAGATATGCTCTTATCTCATTGCAAACCTCCGGCAACTCCTCTTCCTTTAATAGTTTTAGATCTTTCGGAGAATTTATTTTCGACAACAAAGGATATTCTGAGTCCATTTCAATCTTTTTGGCGTCCTCTGATATATTTCTTATACAAAGGAACGAAAATAATTATACCGGATGCTACAATCAAAAACAAATTTTTGAATGTCGGCCCTCCTCTTGAAATTATCAATGAGGAACAAAGCCATATCCACAAGAGGGATAACAGTCCGAATCCAATTGCTTTTCCAATGTCCACAATAGATAGTTGACAGGTTATGACAACTCGATTAAATCTCTTCGCTTATAGCGGGGGTTTCAACCGGGTCTGATTTTTCTCCGTCGCCTTCCTTAATAATGAACACACACAGAGCACCGATACCGATAGCAATACCCGCTATCATCATCATCAGATATTCGGGCGCAAGGGCTCCTGGCTTGCTCATCAGAGAGAGAATCCAGCCACCGGCCAAAGCTGCGACAATCTGGGGTATCGTAATTGTGCCATTAAAGAGACCAAGGTATGTACCAATATTTCCTCCCTTGAGAGAATTGGTCAGAATTGTAAACGGCCACGCAAGCATAGCGGCCCATCCACAACCGATAAGAACAAAGGAAACGAATAGGATCCATTTATTGGTGATAAACGCGAGCATAAGGAATCCACCTGCTGCTAAAAGAAGACTCAGAGAATAGGAAAGTTTTCTGCTCCTGAATCGAGGCAAAAGTAGAGCCCAGCACACAGAACCCAAGGCCTGAACGGCATAGAGCAGACCTACCCAGTTTCCGGCATCATTGTATTGTGTTGTGGCGGAGTTCAATATTGTCTTAGTCTCATAGCTGCAAGCTGCGGCATTCCCAATTGTATAGGAAGTGGCATCTTCTACTGTAACCTTACCATCCTTTTCTGCCATTATGCCGGCTTCGGTAAGTTGGAAAGCTCCCTTAATTTGAGAGAGATAATCCATTATAGTTGCACCACTGAAATTAGATATGTTTACTCCGTCCACAGTAAGAGACAATACGTCTGGTATAGGAGACCCGAAATTCACCTTGTCTATACCCTCATCATTGCTCACCACTGCATGGTTTCTGACTATTGTATCCGTGCCATTAATGACCACTGTTCCTCCGGAATAAAATTCCCCGCCGGCTTCAACCCCGGCCACCATCACTTTACCATGGTCTACAATTGGTGTGTTGTCAATAAGCAGATAATTAGCGCCATAAGTTCTTCCTTCATAATTAATTCCCACGACACTTGTGGTTGTGGGGGTCTTGAATGCATTATGTGCTACAGTGTTAGTGGCATAAGTCCAAAGAAACAGGAACGCAAACCAGCAGAAGAACTGCACCAATCCAACAGTCCAGAATGTTGAAGGAGCCTTGACAAGAAGTTTCACAACCCCGGGACTTTTTTGTTTCTCTGCTGTATCGGAAATACCGTTGTATTCATTATAAACTTGAGGAGGCCATTCCTTGATTTTTACGAGAGAATAGACTACACAAACCAGAAGTATTGCAGCACCGATATAGAATGACCAGACCACAGTAGGGGGGACAACTCCTGTCGGTGCGACATTCTTCATTCCAAGCCATCCAAGGCAAATCGGGAAGATGAACCCGACCACTGAGCCTGCATTGCAAAGAAAGCTCTGGATTGAATAAGCCTTACTTTTTTGTTTCTCGTTCACCATATCGCCCACAAGCATCTTGAATGGCTGCATAGCCATATTGATTGACGTGTCAAGCATCATTAAAGCCACTAACCCGAATAATATGGCTCCTGAAATTTGGAAATGAAAACTTCCCGCATTTGGGAGCAGACACATCACAATTACTGCGATTGTGGCCCCTAAAATCAAATAGGGGAGACGACGCCCGAAACGGTTCCATGTCCTGTCGCTGAATATACCCACTACCGGTTGAACTATCAATCCCATCAAGGGAGGGAGAATCCAGAAATAACTCAAGTCATGTGGGTCCGCACCGATGGTGGTGAAGATTCGAGACACATTCGCGCTCTGAAGGGCATAGGCTATTTGTACTCCAAAGAACCCGAAACTAAGGTTCCAAAGCTTCCAAAAGCCTAAATCCGGTTTAGTTTTCATAGCTATGATTTTAGTCGTTAGTTCTTAAATGATACTATTTTGTTAATGTTTTCAGTCAAAGATATTTTTTAATTTTATCTTTAAAAATAAGTGGATGGTTTATCTGTTCTCTGGTCTAATCTGCCCGTATAACCAGGCAATTTCTTCCGCCCAAATAGCCTCATTGGGTGTTTCGAGAATTAAAGGAATATTATCGAAACGAGGGTCGTTCATCAATCTGGTAAAGAAACCTTCTCCTAAAGTGCCCTGCCCGATTTCCGCATGACG
>JAFLTR010000072.1 GCA_022509205.1 Muribaculaceae bacterium
GTTAGTATGAGCAAAGAGATAGAAGGTCTTGTTGAGACTTCAACCAATCTTGCAGCTGTGAAGATGCAGGAGGAGGATTGTAAGATAGTGGTGACCACATCGCAGCGTTCCTCTCTGGAATCAAGGAAAAATGATATAGCCGGACAGGTAGAGGCCCATTTCCAATTGGCGGGAGCTCAGGTGGCTCACTCAGACGGATATCCCGGATGGGCTCCTAATATCGAATCGAAGATAATGCAGATAAGTGCCGATGCCTATGAGGAACTCTTCGGGGTGAAACCACAAATCAAGGCTATTCATGCCGGTCTTGAGTGCGGTCTGTTCCTTAACAAGTATCCTGACCTGGATATGGTAAGCTTCGGCCCGACAATGAGAGATGTTCACTCTCCCGACGAGCGTCTGTTGATACCTACGGTGGATAAATTTTGGAAACATCTTTGTCTGGTGTTGAAGAAAATATCGGAAGTATGAGATCGACCGGTTTTCGATTACGAAACTTATTGATACTATTAATGATTATGGGTGGAGGAATTACTTCCGCCCTTTTCGGTGAAGAGCCATCCGAATCTATGGTTCCCGAAGATTCCATCGCGAACCCGGAATTACTGACAATAACTGCTGTAGACAGTATTGGAACGGATGAATCGGAAAGATACCTGCATCTGACGGAGAGCGACTTCGAGTTGGTGGCCCGAGAACTGGGTGTAGAAGTGGCGGCTATCAAGGCAGTAGTGGAGATAGAGGCCGGAAGAGCTATGAAAGGTTTTTGGGCCCCGGGAATACCGGTTATAAACTTCGACCGCACGATGTATCTGAAATATCGTTCGAAAGCTACGTCCACAGAAGGTGCGAAGGGTGAAAAGGTGCCTGAAGGTCTCACAGGATATGCCCTCAAGGAATGGACTGAATTGATAAATGCAAGGAAAACAAATGCTCAGGGAGCTAATTTAGGCACTTTCTGGGGGATGTTTCAGATTGGGGGGTTCAATTATAAATTATGTGGCTGCGAGTCGGTTGATGAATTTGTGAAGAGAATGGCCTATTCAGAACTCGAACAACTGCAGTTGTTTGCAATTTTTATCACCAACACCGGTATGGTGGAAAGTCTTAGAAAGAAAGACTGGGCAACCTTCGCAAGAAAATATAACGGACCTTCCTACGCAAAGCGCGGTTATCACACTAAGATGAAAAAGGCATACACAAAATACAGCGGGTGACCCTATGGTTGCTTATGGATTTTGAAATTTGGCTAACTATAAAAAATAAATTCAGCTAAGAAGAATATATGAAGATAACGGATCTTGAGCCAAAACTTGTCTGGCAATGTTTCGATGAAATAACAAAAGTTCCACGTCCCACTCATCATCTCGAGAAGATGAAGAAATTCCTTACTGACTGGGCTGAACGCCACAATATATCCTATTCTGTAGATGAGGTGGGTAATGTGGTGATGAGGAAACCGGCTACTCCGGGTCATGAGGAGGCCCCGGTGGTGATTTTACAGGGTCATCAGGATATGGTAGCTGAAAAAAATGGAGACAAAGTTCATGACTTTTATAATGATCCAATCACTACTATAGTAGAAGGAGACTGGGTCAGAGCAGATGGCACTACATTAGGAGCTGACAATGGACTTGGTTGCGCCACAGCTATGGCTGTCTTGCTAGACGATAAGCTGGTGCATGGCCCAATTGAAGCGCTTTTCACTGTAGATGAAGAGCAGGGTCTCATAGGCGCCAATGGTATTCAACCGGGTTTTGTGACAGGTTCCGTACTCCTTAATCTGGATTCCGAAGAGATGGGGCAACTCGTCATAGGTTGTGCCGGGGGGAAGGTGACAATGGCAGAAAAGGAACTCAAATTTATGGATTCACCGGCCGATCGTATATGGTATGAAGTGAAACTAACGAATTTCAAAGGCGGTCACTCCGGAATGGAAATCCACTTGGGAAGGGGGAATGCAAATCAGCAACTTTGCCGCTTCTTATGGGAAACCAATAAAGAGATCGATCTGACCCTTGCTCTGATTGAAGGAGGAGGCCTGGCTAATGCTATCCCGCGTGAGGCCCATGCCATTGTGGGTATGGAAAAGGACAAGAAAGAACTTTTTGAAAAGAAAGTGAGACTTTTCAGCGATATGATCCATGCAGAATATCTGCTGGCTGAATCATCTGATTTTACATTTGATCTCAATGATTGCGAGCGACCGGCAAAAGTGATTTCCGATGAAGATGCCGGTGCTCTCGTTTCAGCTGTTTTTGCCTGTCCCAACGGAGTTCAGTCGATGTCGAGAGCCGTAGAAGGTCTTGTAGAAACCTCTTGTAACCTTGCTTCTGTGAAATTCGAGGGCGAGAAAGTGGTTGTGACAGTACATCAGCGTTCTTCTGTAGATTCCCGACGTGACGAGATAGCCGACCGCGTTAAGGCTCTCTTCGAAATTATCGGTTATTCTGTAAGTTTTGATGATGCTTATGTTGGCTGGGCACCTAATCCCGATTCTCAGTTGCTAAAGAAGGCAAAGGAAAGCTATCGTAAACTCTTCGGACAGGATCCGCGGGTAGAGGCATTGCATGCCGGACTCGAATGTGGATTATTCCTCGAGAAGATGCCCGAACTCGATATGATTTCGTTCGGACCGACATTGAAAGATATACATTCCCCAAGTGAGAAGGCTTATATCCCCTCGGTGGTGGAATTCTGGAAATTTTTGTGTGATCTTTTGGAAAGTCTGGCTTCAAATAAATAAAAGGAATAAAGAAGATGCAAGGATATATATCCATAGGAGTTTTTATCGACGGAGGGTATTATGCAAAGATCAACCGCTCGCTGAAGGCAATTGAAAGCAGCATAATCAGAGTCAGGTCATTGTTCGATTTCATTTGTTCCCGGCTTGCCTGGTTTGAAAAAGTAGATCCGGCCAATTGTCAGATCACGGAAGCCCATTATTTCCGGGGTCGCTTCAGAGTGAAGGAAGCTTATGATAAACACCTATTATATAATGAGAGAAAATTTGAAGACACTCTGATTGAAAATGATGTGGTGTTTCATTACAAGCATCTTCGCGAGATGGGGAAAGAAGGTGAGAAACAGGTGGTGGAAAAGGGTATCGATGTATGGTTTGCCCTGGAAGCCTATGAACTGTCGACATTCCGGAAATTCGATTATGTGGTTCTGATTACCGGTGATGCCGACCATGAGATGCTCGTAAGAAAGCTTAAGGCTTTGAAGATAAAGACTGTATTGTTGACATGGAATCTTGCCGATGTAGATGCCACCTCTCCGTTGCTTAGTGAGGAGGCCGGACATCATTGGGAACTTTCCGATCTCATGCAGGAAAATCCGGAACTTAAAAAGTCGTTGCTTTACAAGCTGAGGGATTCAGCTCTGAATCCTCTCGGAGATGAGTTTTAATAATTGGGGTTAAAAGGTTAAGAGAGGTAAGGTGAGATCGGATATTGAGGTCGGTTTTTTGATTTAAGATTGGCCGATTTGTGGGTTTTGGATTTTTAACATAAATTAGCACCCCGAATTCATCTGACAATAAAAAATGTAGGATAGACGTTTATAACGTGTTATCTAAAAAGATATAACATTATGTGTGGAATAGTAGGATATGTTGGCGACAACAATGTCTACGATATATTGATAAAAGGCCTTCACCGCCTGGAGTACCGCGGTTATGACAGTGCCGGCATTGCATTGTCTGCTCCGACCGGCAAAATAAATATTTATAAAAGCCAGGGCAAGGTGAGTAATCTTGAGGAATTCTGTAAGGACAAGAATCTCGAGGCTTCTTGTGGAATTGCTCATACCAGATGGGCCACTCATGGAGAACCCAGCGATTGCAATGCCCATCCACATTTCAGCGAAGATGGTAACCTGGCGTTGGTGCATAACGGCACAATAGAGAATTACCAGGTGCTGAAGGATGCTTTGATAGAACAAGGTTGCACTTTTCATTCCGAGACCGACACGGAAGTGCTGGTGCAATTGATCGAATACATAAAGATAAAGAACAATTGCGACCTTGTAGATGCTGTGAGGATGGCTCTCAAACAAGTGGTTGGTGCCTATGCCATAGCATTGGTGGAGAAGAATAATCCCAATAAGATAATAGCAGCCAGAAACAGTTCACCTTTGGCAGTAGGAATAGGGGAGAATGAGATGTTTCTCGCTTCCGATGCCACTCCCTTCGTAGAATACACCAAGGATTGTGTATATCTCAAAGATGGAGAAATCGCAGTGATAGAAAAAGGGGAGCCGTTAAAGATACTTACTTTGGAGAATGAGGAGAGCAGTGTGGATGTCACCACCCTTGAAATGAGCATTTCCCAACTTGAAAAAGGTGGCTACGATCATTTCATGCTCAAGGAAATCTTCGAGCAACCCGTCACACTTCGTGACTGTATAAGAGGGAGAGTCATCGAAGGGGGTAATAGGATAATGCTCTCCGGAGTGATGGACAGCAAGGATGTATTCCTCAACGCCAAACGGATTGTAATCGTAGCTTGCGGCACATCCTGGCATGCGGCTCTGCTTGGGAAATATCTGATCCAAGACAATTGCAAGATACCGGTTGAGGTGGAATATGCTTCGGAATTCAGATACTCCAATCCGGTGTTGGATGAGCGTGATATTGTAATAGCCATTTCCCAGAGCGGAGAGACAGCTGACACTCTTGCCGCCGTGAAGATTGCACGAAGCATGGGAGCATACGTCTATGGTATCAGCAATGTAGTGGGGAGCGCTATCCCGAGGGAAACTCAGAGCGGCACGTATATACATGTAGGCCCTGAAATAGGAGTAGCATCCACAAAGGCATTCACCGGCCAGGTGATGGTGCTGACCCTTTTGTCGCTCAGCATAGCTCAGCTTAAAAACACTATCTCCCCGGAAACATTGTCGGAATTGGGGAAAAATATCCTCAAGATACCCTCTGTGGTGGAGAAAGTATTAAAGCTCAACGATAAGATCGAGCGACTGTCGATGAAATACACCTATGCCAAGAACTTCCTGTATCTGGGTCGTGGCTACAGCTATCCCGTAGCTTTGGAGGGGGCTCTTAAACTCAAGGAGATATCATATATCCATGCCGAGGGTTATCCTGCCGCGGAGATGAAGCATGGACCCATCGCGCTTATAGACGAGGAGATGCCGAGTGTGATAATAGCACCCAAGGACCATGTCTACGACAAAATTGTCAATAACGTCCAGCAGGTTAAATCACGCGGAGGATCGATAATCGCCATAGTCAACGAGGGAGATGAGATCATAAGCAAGATGGCCGATCATGTGCTGGAGGTGCCCGAAATGCCGGAATGTCTGACTCCGATTGTGACGAGCGTGCCTTTGCAGCTTTTGAGTTATTATATAGCAATCAATAAGGGAAAGGATGTAGACATGCCACGAAATCTGGCAAAATCAGTGACAGTGGAATAAAAAAAATAAAAAAGCGACATAAAAAATTAAAAATATTTTGTAGGGAAACAAAATTTATATAATTTTGCAGTCGGAAAACCCGAGAATGGTATGTCGATCCAATAGTTGGCACGCAATTTGAGGGATAAAGGGTGGATACCAGAGTGGCCAAATGGGGCAGACTGTAAATCTGCTGGCTTACGCCTTCGGTGGTTCGAATCCATCT
>JAFLTR010000073.1 GCA_022509205.1 Muribaculaceae bacterium
GGCAGCGAGAGCGTAATTGTTATTTTCGCCAATTATAGTTCGATGTGTCGGTATTATAGAGTTTACACATCAAGACTCTGCATGCTTACTCACCGTTTCTACGTGCTGTCAAATCCAGTCACCCCCGGTAATTAGGTCGTAAAATTACTAATTATTTCAATTCCGGCAAAAAAAATCATAAAAATTATACCATATAATCATAAAAAGTAAACTGATGACGAGTTTTTTGGCTAATTTTACAGAATAAAAGATGATAAAATTCCATATTCAGGATTAATTCATTTTTAAATATGGGACGTCTGTTAGCGATAGATTACGGCCGTAAAAGATGTGGTATTGCTGTAACGGATATATTGCATATCTCAGCCAATGGTTTGCCTACTGTAAGAAGTTGCGATCTTATACAATTTCTCAAGGATTATGCATCCCGGGAGCCTGTAGAGGCTTTTATTGTAGGCGATCCCAAAGACATGCATGGCAATCCGAGTGAAAGCGCACGTTTTCTTACTCCTTTCTTAAATAGGTTGAAGAAGGAAATTCCTGAAATACCTGTTATCATGTTTGATGAACGTTTCACATCGTCTATAGCTCATCAAGAAATGATATCCGCCGGTTTTAAAAAGAAAGACCGAGAACATAAAGGGAAAGCAGATGAGATAGCTGCTGTATTGATCCTCACTTCCTATCTCGAGAGTCGCCAGAATTCCAACTTCAATTCAAAGCCTGTTTGAACTTCGGCATAGAAAATTAACAACTCGTAAAGAAGATAAATTGTAGATAAGTTTGGTTGGCATCCTTGGTAATTATAACTAATTTTGTAAACCTCCCGTTGGCACTATAAGGGTTGCTATTTCTCCTTTATTCAAAGCAATCAAAGACAGCTACCGGGGGAGTTTAAAATAATTTAAGTATAAAGTTATAAATATTTGATAATATGTTTTCAGGTATAGTTGAAGAAGCTATAAAAGTTATTGAATTAAGGCCGGAAGAAACCAATCTTCATATCAGGCTTTCCTGTCCGTTTTGTGATGAATTAAAGATTGACCAAAGCATTTCTCATAATGGCGTTTGCCTTACTGTCGTGTCCCTGCCCGGAGATGGCACATATACTGTAACAGCCATAAAGGAAACTCTTGAACGTTCAAATCTCGGCGATCTTAAAGTCGGGGATCTTGTAAATATTGAGCGTTCAATGAAGATGGATGGACGTCTTGACGGCCATATCGTGCAGGGACATGTTGACACAACTGCAGTTTGTACCGGAGTGGAAAACCTTGACGGGAGTTGGAAATTTAACTTCAAGTATAATATTCCGCCGGAAATGGCTAAAAAAGGATATATGACCGTTGAAAAAGGCTCCGTGGCTGTCAACGGAGTCAGTCTCACAGTGTGCGATTCGGAAAAGGATTCTTTTGCGGTCAATATAATTCCCTATACGTATGAACACACTAACTTTTGTAAAATAAACCCGGGTTCCATAGTAAATCTCGAATTCGATATCATTGGAAAATATCTTGCAAGACTAAACGATTTCAAATGATATGAGTGAAATGCATGAAATAACGGATGCGCCCAAGATAATTGTAGCGATCGACGGCTATTCCTCTTCCGGGAAAAGTACAATGGCTCGTGAACTTGCCAAACGTGTCGGGTATATCTATATAGATTCAGGAGCAATGTATAGGGCAGTTGCGCTTTATGCCTTAAGACAGAAGCTCTTTAATTCCGATGGCAGCGTTAATGTAAAGCAACTTCTCCCCCATCTTCCGCAACTTACAATAACATTTCAAAAGAAGGCCGGTGATGATGGAGTGCAACACACTTTGCTAAATGGTGAAGATGTGGAAAAAGATATCCGCGATATGGAAGTGAGCAGCCATGTCAGCCAAATTGCAGAGATTCCTGAGGTAAGGGAAAGGATGGTCACTCTACAAAAAGAATTTGGTAAAAACAAGGGGATAGTCATGGATGGTCGGGATATAGGAACAACAGTTTTCCCACATGCAGACTTGAAGGTTTTTGTTTATGCCAGCGCTCATGAAAGAGCCCGAAGACGATGGCGTGAACTTCAATTGAAAGGTATAAATATAAATTTCGAAGATGTCTTAAGAAATGTAGAAGAGCGTGACCGAATCGACACTACAAGAGCAGTTTCACCTTTGGTAAAAGCTCATGATGCAATTGAACTTGACAATGGCGCCGTGACACATGAGGAACAGATGGAATGGCTTATGCATCATTTTCAGATCACTTTAGAAAAGATAGAAAATGAAAGTTGAGATAGATTCTAATTCCGGATTCTGTTTTGGAGTGGTGACTGCAATAAATAAGGCGGAAGATGAACTTGGAACCTCAGGTCAGCTTTATTGCCTTGGAGATATTGTGCATAATGCTCGTGAAGTGGAACGTCTTCAGGAAAAGGGGTTGAAAACAATAACTCATTCCGATCTTGAAAATCTAAGGGATGTGAAAGTGTTGCTTAGGGCACACGGAGAACCCCCACAGACATATTCTACTGCTATCCAAAATAATATAAAAGTAATCGATGCTACTTGTCCGGTTGTGCTTCAGCTGCAAAGAAGGATTAAAAAGACTTACGACGATGGAGTTGTGGCTGAAAAAAATGGTGGTAAAAAACCATTGATTGTAATATATGGGAAAAACGGACACGCTGAGGTGAACGGTCTTGTAGGTCAGACAAATGGCGAAGCGGTCGTTATTCAAGATAAAGACGGTATAGAAAGCCTTGATCTTTCAAAGGATATTATACTCTATTCTCAGACCACAAAATCTATAGAAGGATTCCGTGAGATTGTAGAGGAAATTGGGAAACGCAAGAAAGAGGGTAAATTTGAATACTACGACACAATCTGCCGACAGGTTGCTAATCGTATGCAAAAAATGAAAGAATTTGCACAAAGCCACGATGTTATCTTTTTTGTTAGCGGTGCGAAAAGTTCCAATGGAAAAGTGCTTTTTGAAATGTGCAAGGGTGTGAATCCACGAACTCATCTTATATCCGATGAGTCTCAACTTGATCTTGCACTTGTGGAGGGAGCAGAAAGTGTGGGTATATGTGGTGCAACATCTACCCCATTGTGGTTAATGGAGAAAGTAGCCCGTGAGGTAGAAGAGGGAGGGGAAAAAAATAATGGAAATGTTTGATCCCCGAGATGAATTCTATATGTCTCTTGCAATGCGTCAGGCTGAAGAGGCTTTCGATCAGAATGAGGTGCCGGTGGGGGCTGTAGTGGTTTGCAATGGTAAAATTATTGGTTGCGGTCACAATCAGACAGAAGCCTTGAATGATGTGACAGCACATGCAGAGATGATTGCCTTGACTGCAGCGGCAAATAATCTCGGAGGAAAGTATTTACCACAATGCACTCTCTATGTCACAGTAGAGCCTTGCATAATGTGTGCCGGTGCTTTGGGATGGAGTCAGATCGGCAGAATAGTTTATGGGGCTCAAGATCCCAAAAGAGGGTTCACAAGGTTTTGTAAGGGAGGAGACACCCCTTTACATCCAAAAACAATTGTCACCCCGGGAGTGATGGCAGAGGAAGCTTCGGAAATAATGAAGGATTTTTTCAAAAACAAGAGATGAATGCATGGATTGAGGCAATGAGATTGCGAACTCTGCCAGTGAGTGTGGCGGGAGTAGTAGGTGGGACTGCTTGTGCTATCTACCATCATGGCTTTTCTCTACTCCCCTTTTTAATTTGCCTCCTATTTGCCATCCTTGCTCAGATTTCTTCAAATTTTGCGAATGAATATTATGATTTTAAAAATGGATTAGATAAGAAAGGACGGGAGGGTTTTCGTAGAGGCGTAACGGAAGGAGATATCAGTCCACGCGATATGAAAATGGCTACATATATTACTCTCGGGATTGCAGTTTGCATTGGAGCTACGCTAATTATATGGGGAGGATGGTGGCTTATATTCATAGGTATTACAATTGGAATCTTTGCGCTGGCATACAGCACGGGACCTTTCCCTCTTTCACACAATGGACTCGGAGAGATTGCCGTGATAATTTTTTTCGGTTTTATTCCTGTGATTTTCACAGAATATGTTCAAACACGAGTATTTTTACTTGACAGCAACACGATATTCTCGGCGGCCGCTATAGGGTTGATGGGTGCAAATGTATTGATTGTCAACAATTACCGGGATATGGAAGATGACCGGGAAGTTGGGAAACGCACATCCGTTGTAATTCTGGGGAGAGGAATCATGTCGGGAGTGTATTATGCTAATGGAATCCTGGCAGCAATATTTCTTGCCATGGCCACTTCCACCCTTCCTTTCTGGGTCTCGGCCGGCTGGCTTACCTATTTCGCCTTTCATACAATGCTATGGGGTAAGTTGAGGAGCCTTTCAGGAGCTAAATTAAATGATATTCTGAAATGGACTTCCCTGCTAATGTTTTTTGTTGCCTGCTATCTATTGATTATTTGTGCTTCATTACCTTCTGATTCTTCCCCAGTGTTCTTTTTCCCATAATCATTAAATTTTAAAATAATTATCACTGCAATCTTTTTATCAGTAACTTAAACAATTAATTGCAATATAAATAATATGGCTAAGAAACCGGAATTCAAACAGATACTGACTGATCCAACAGGAAAACTCCCCCCAAGAGATACGGAACTTGAGGAAATCGTATTGGGAGCCTGTATGTTGGAGAAAGATGCGTACATGAATGTTTGTGACTTGCTTGTCGCCGATAGTTTCTATGATCCGGTGAATAAAAAAATCTTTGAGGCCATCACCACTTTGGGATATAATCAGAAACCGATTGATATGATGACGGTCACAGAGCAATTGAGAAGAGACGGCACCCTGGAGGAAGTGGGAGGCGCAGTTCACATTGCAGAACTGACCGCGAGGGTATATTCATCAGCCAATCTCGAATATCACGCAAGTATAGTGGCCCAAAAATATCTGGCTCGTAGGCTTATAACCTTTGCAGCCAACGTAGAGACAAAAGCATACGATGAAAGTAATGATATAGAAGAACTCCTTCAAGACACAGAAAGCCAACTATTCGACATATCTCAGAATCAGTTGAAAAGGGAGGTGACACAAATAGATCCGGTAATAAATCAAGCATTAGAACAAATCCAGAATGCTGCCAATAATGAGAGCGGACTCTCAGGTCTTGACACCGGTTACCGAGACCTTGATAAAATGACCTCCGGATGGCAAAATTCAGATCTTATAATTATCGCTGCGCGACCTGCAATGGGGAAAACAGCCTTTGTTTTATCGATGGCCAAGAATATGGCTGTAGATAATAACACTCCTATAGCCATATTTACTCTTGAAATGTCTAATGTTCAGTTAATCAAGCGATTGATAAGCAATGTAGCAAGTCTTGAAGGCGAAAAGATCAAGAGCGGACGTCTTTCTCACGAAGAGGAAGACAGACTTAACACACGTATCCGAAATATTTATGGCGCTCCACTATACCTGGATGAAACCCCGGGCCTATCCATCAGCGAGTTGCGAACGAAAGCACGTCGCCTCGTAAGAGAAAAGGAGGTGAAGATGATTATGATTGATTATCTCCAACTTATGAATGCCGGCGGTCAGAAGTTAGGAAGCCGTGAGCAAGAGGTG
>JAFLTR010000074.1 GCA_022509205.1 Muribaculaceae bacterium
CATACTACAATGGCAGATTTAA
Organism: Muribaculaceae bacterium; assembly: GCA_022509205.1. Taxonomy (GTDB): domain Bacteria; phylum Bacteroidota; class Bacteroidia; order Bacteroidales; family Muribaculaceae; genus Lepagella. The sequence goes on from JAFLTR010000074.1 coordinate 23, forward strand.
AAGCATTTGCAGAACAATTGGTGAATCTCACCGTAAAAGAAGTTAACGAACTTGCTCAGATATTGAAAGATGAGTATGGTATCGAACCCGCTGCGGCAGCCGTAGCAGTAGCAGCCGGACCGGCCGCAGCTGGAGCACCCGCAGAAGAGGAAAAGGCTAACTTTGATGTAGTTCTGAAATCAGCCGGAGCAAGCAAACTTGCAGTTGTAAAACTTGTAAAAGAACTCACAGGTCTTGGTCTTAAAGAAGCTAAGGCTCTTGTAGACGGCGCTCCCGGTGTTGTTAAAGAAGGTCTCCCGAAGGCAGAAGCAGAGGGCTTGAAGAAACAGCTTGAAGAGGCTGGTGCTGAAGTTGAGCTCAAGTAAGATTTCTATTATCCAAAACATAGGTTAAGAGCACTCGAAAGGTGGTGTTCTTAACCTTTTTTTGGCATACATAATAGTTTTGTATGCTGAGGATTTAAATCCTGATCATATCACCTTTCAACGAATTGACACATTTAGCAGTTATACGAAATGGCAGTAAACACTCCCGACAAACCACGTGTTAATTTCGCTTCCATAAAAAATCCACTTCCTTTCCCGGATTTTCTGGAAGTGCAACTAAAGTCTTTCAAGGATTTCCTTCAATTGGATGTTCCACCTGAACAAAGAAAGAATCAAGGTTTATACAAAGTATTTGAGGAAAATTTCCCGATTGCGGACACCCGCAACAATTATGTACTTGAATTTTTAGATTACTATATCGACCCTCCAAGATATACTATAGAAGAGTGTCTGGAAAGAGGTTTAACTTATAGTGTGCCCTTAAAGGCAAAATTGAAACTTTATTGTACGGATCCGGATCATGAAGATTTTGATACTACAATTCAAGATGTATATCTGGGCCCGATTCCTTATATGACAGAACAAGGCACCTTCGTTATTAACGGTGCAGAACGGGTTGTAGTTTCACAACTTCATCGTTCACCCGGTGTCTTTTTCGGACAAAGCACTCATGCTAACGGAACAAAACTATATTCTGCACGTATAATCCCGTTTAGAGGAAGTTGGATTGAATTCGCAACTGACATCAATAACGTGATGTATGCCTATATAGATAGAAAAAAGAAATTACCGGTTACCACTTTATTGCGCGCTATAGGTTTAGAAAGTGATAAGGATATAATCCAGATTTTTGATCTTGCTGAAGAAGTAAAAGCGGACAGAGCAAGCCTTCAGAAAGTGATTGGAAGAAAATTAGCCGGAAGAGTTGTTAAAAGCTGGATAGAAGATTTTTCAGATGATACCACCGGAGAGGTCGTTTCTGTTGAAAGAACTCAGCAGATTGTAGACCGTGGAGTAGAATTAACTGAAGAACATATAAATGCAATCATAGAGAGTGGCGCCAAGACTGTTCTTTTAGAAAAAGAAAATGTAAGTGCCATCGATTATAGCATAATTTTCAATACCCTTCAGAAAGACCAGTCAAACTCTGAAAAAGAGGCAATACAATATATATATCGGCAGTTAAGAAATGCAGAACCACCAGATGATGCTTCTGCACGCGAAGTCATAACTAATCTCTTTTTCTCAGAAAAAAGATATGATTTAGGGGAAGTAGGACGCTTTAGAATTAATAAGAAATTAGGACTTAACATTCCGGATAATGTTAAGGTATTGACACGTGACGATATAATTGCCATAATTAAATATCTCATTGGTCTTATCAATTCCAAAAGTGATGTAGATGATATAGACCATTTGAGCAACCGTCGTGTAAGAACCGTTGGAGAGCAATTATACAACCAATTTTCCACCGGTCTCTCTAGAATGGCAAGAACTATTCGTGAGAGAATGAATATTCGAGACAATGAAGTGTTTAAACCGATAGATCTAATCAATGCCAAAACTATTTCATCGGTTATAAACACTTATTTCGGTACAAATGCATTGTCACAATTCATGGACCAAACCAATCCATTGGCCGAAATAACCCACAAAAGACGTATGTCTGCGCTGGGTCCCGGTGGTTTATCAAGAGAGAGGGCGGGTTTTGAAGTCCGTGACGTTCATTATACCCATTATGGCCGTCTTTGCCCGATTGAGACTCCTGAGGGTCCTAATATCGGATTGATTTCATCTTTGTGCGTTTACGCGAAGATTAATAACCTTGGGTTTATTGAGACTCCTTATCGTACTGTAAAAGATGGTAAGGTAGATATCGATAACAAGGATGTGGTATATATGGCTGCTGAGGTAGAAGAAGGTAAAATGATTGCTCAAGGAAATGCTCCTTTGAATGATGATGGCTCGTTTGTAAGAACCAAAGTCAAGGCAAGATATGAAGCCGACTTCCCGATTGTACCTCCTGAGAAGGTAGACTTGATGGATGTATCACCCATTCAGATAGCTTCTATTGCGGCTTCTCTCATTCCATTCCTTGAACATGATGATGCAAACCGTGCATTGATGGGCTCTAACATGATGCGTCAGGCTGTACCATTGTTGAAAAGTGAAGCTCCCATTGTGGGAACCGGAATTGAAGGTCAGCTTATCAGGGATTCAAGAACTCAGATTATGGCTGAAGGCGATGGAACAGTTGAATATGTAGATGCTACTGTCATAAAAATTAAATACGACAGAACCGAAGATGAAGAATTTGTTTCATTTGAACCTTCGGTAAAAGAATATAAGATTCCAAAATTCCGTAGAACAAACCAAAGTACTACTATTGATCTTAGACCAATCTGTGAAGTAGGTCAGAGAGTTAAGGAAGGAGATATCCTTACTGAGGGTTATTCTACCGAAAAAGGAGAACTCGCATTAGGCAGAAATCTTAAAGTAGCCTTCATGCCATGGAAAGGATATAACTATGAAGATGCCATTGTTTTGAATGAAAGAATGGTGATGGAGGATATTCTAACTTCCGTTCATGTGGATGAATATTCTTTAGAAGTGAGGGAAACCAAACGAGGTATGGAGGAGCTTACAAGCGATATACCGAATGTAAGTGAAGAAGCAACCAAAGACCTTGATGAAAGAGGTATTATCAGAGTTGGAGCCCATGTAGTTCCCGGTGATATTATGATTGGGAAAATCACTCCTAAGGGAGAAAGTGATCCAACACCGGAAGAGAAACTACTTAGAGCTATCTTCGGGGATAAGGCCGGAGATGTGAAAGATGCATCTTTAAAGGCGACTCCTTCTCTTAAAGGGGTAGTCATAGGTACGAATCTATTCTCTAGAGCAGTTAAAAATAAAACAAACAAAAAAAGTGCCAATGCACAGCTTCCAATATTAGACGAGCAGTATGAAGACAAACAGGAAGAACTAAAAGGTGTCCTAGTTGGTAAACTTCAGACCTTGCTTAAAGGAAAAGTATCTGCCGGAGTAAAAGACTTTATCGGTGCGGATGTAATTCCTACAGGAGCACGTTTCGAGGATCAAACTTTTGGCAACATCGACTTTGAAACTATCAATCTTGCCGATTGGACAGATGATCCGAGAATAAATAAGATGGTAAGTGATCTTGTAACCAATTATCTTCGTAAATCAAAGAAAATTGATAGTGAGTTAAGGAGAAAAAAATTCGATATCACTATTGGAGATGAATTACCCTCCGGCATCATGCAATTGGCAAAAGTATATATAGCCAAGAAGCGTAAGATAGGTGTAGGAGACAAGATGGCGGGAAGACACGGAAACAAGGGTATTGTTTCAAGAGTGGTAAGACAGGAAGATATGCCGTTCCTGGAGGATGGTACTCCCGTTGATATAGTTCTCAACCCGTTGGGTGTGCCGTCTCGTATGAACCTTGGACAGATATTTGAGACAGTGTTAGGATGGGCCGGTAAGGAACTTGGCGAGAAATTTGCTACTCCAATCTTTGATGGTGCAAGTCTTGAGGATCTTAATGAATGGACGGACAAGGCAGGCCTTCCCCGATATGGGAAAACCTATCTTTATGATGGTGGTACCGGTGACAGGTTTGACCAACCGGCCACAGTAGGTGTAATTTATATGCTTAAATTGGGCCATATGGTTGAAGACAAGATGCATGCCAGATCTATAGGTCCTTATTCCTTGATCACTCAGCAACCACTTGGAGGTAAGGCACAATTTGGTGGTCAAAGATTCGGAGAGATGGAAGTTTGGGCTCTTGAAGCCTTCGGTGCGGCGCATATATTGCAAGAAATTCTCACTATCAAGAGTGATGATGTGATGGGAAGAAGCAAAGCATATGA
>JAFLTR010000075.1 GCA_022509205.1 Muribaculaceae bacterium
ACCGAAGCGCCTTCAACTTAAGCTCGAGACGAAACAGGGGAAACTTCAGCCTTCGGTCGGTAGGCTTTCGGCTCGACTCTCGGAACTTTCGGCTCGACTTTCGGCTTGACGAAATCAAAAAGATCAAAAAATAAGGGGAAAGGTTGCGGGTTTAAAGAAATGTATGTAAATTTGCATCCGGAATATGGGGAAGGCCTCAAAAAGGCCATAAGGCGGAAGAGGTTAATCCTAATTACAAACAGAAACTTATAAGAGACAACACAAACTCTATATAAGAGGAAAATAATGGTGCCATGTCCGAGTGGTTAGGTACCGGTCTGCAAAACCGTTGACACCAGTTCGAATCTGGTTGGCACCTCTCCCAAAAAAGCAATCCGAGTTCTTGGATTGCTTTTTTTCGTCAGGATTAAACTCCCGGCGGCATCATCCTCTGCATTCTGCATCCTGTCCAGCTATACATACCTAAAGAGGGTGGGCCAATAAATTGACTCACCCTCTTCGCGTGGTTTTCAGGTATTTTTAGCGAATGATTACTTTCTTACCGTTGACAATATACAGGCCCGGGGCAGTGAATCGGCTCTGCCTGATGCCCTGGAGATTATAGATACCTTCAGGATATTCCTCAAGTCCGGAATTCAGATTATTAACAACCGTGAATACGCGGTCTTCGTCATAGAATATCATCTCGGGTACATTCTTCACTGTCTCATCAAGCATGAAATAGCCTCTAAATCCCTTAAGAGTGGAATTCTCGTTGCAAGTCTTCAATGAGGGAGGATCCACGCCATCATCGTAGGATGTGCCTGACATCACAATGCTGCCCTCAAGAGCATACATACCATTCATCTCACCGGCTTTCAAAGGTTTGAAAGTGGACTGGAAAGTAACTCCGTTATGATCCTCGGCCAATCCCTTTGTCCAGATATTCTGGACATCCTTGAGAACGATCCTGCTGTTAACCGTGCCTTGCGGAGCATATACCACATAGGCATATCCGGCAGCCAGATTATCAGGAGTCTTGAAAGTGATGAGGCCATTGTTGTAGGATTTGAACTCAAAGATCTTGAAATCATCTCCAAACATTTCAGAGAGGAGGTCACCCGTGGGCTGGAACGGCAATGAAATAGTGGTCCATCCCGGAGCCGATGAGTATTCCAGAATCAAAGTGGAATGACGACCCTGCGGAACTTCAAGTTCTTCTGTCTCTGCCAGACGAGGAGCCGGAGTGACAACCACAGTTACCGGGGAAGTATAGACAGTTTCAGTTCCGTCAGCATACTGAGCCACAACCTTAGCTGTGAAAGAATCCACGGTTACAGGAATGTAAGTCAACTTAACCTGTTGGGATTCATCAGCATCCAAAGTGATCTTCTTTGTATCCTCCACCTTACCGTTGATTTCCAGACATAGAGTTACATTCTCCTCCTGACCGGTCTTCTCAGCCAATGTGACGGTAGCCACATAGTCTTCCAACTGGGCAGCTTTTTCCGGAAGAGAACTTTGTGAAATCACTACGTCATGGGTCTTCGGAGCCGGACGGAATCCGTTGAAATTATCCAAGGCACCGTATCGGCAAGTGAAACGCAGATAATAATAATCTGATTCCGGGGCTGTGAATTCAAACGGACCAGTAGCAGTGACAGGTGAATTGGGCACATCCTTCCATTCATTACCGTCGTTGGAATATTGGATCTTCATCTGATCTGTTGTGTCTATACCTCCTCCCACATCAAATTTCAAAGCCTTGCCTGCTTCACCATACAGACGAGGAGTGGTGAGAGTGTGTTCACTTGTTCCGGCATAAGCCATAAGGGTACCGTTACCACCTTGATATGAACCAAGGGAACTAACAGTCCAACCATCGGTAGTCCAGTCGCCAGGCAAGATTTTATCGGTGCAATCTTCAAAGTCTTCCTCCCAGTTGTTGGGATCTTTGGCAATAGCAGACGCATTGAAGCTAACGGCAAGAGATGCGTTATGCTTCGGTGTAACCGTGATTACTGCCGACCTCTCGCCAAGTTTCTCTATATTATGGTTAAATCTCACCTCGAAAGATTTTGACTCACCCTTTGCAATTTCCGCAAGGTTTAGGGGCGACACTTCGAAATCTTCACCGACGCAAGCGATATCTACTTCGAGAAGACCGGTACCGGTATTGGTGACCGTATAAGTCTTGGGAGCCGGAGAAGCGGTGACTTTTCCGAACACAGCATCCTCCTTAGAGCTCAATACCATAACAGGCGCATTATTATCCAACTTCAAGCCCTCAAAATTATCTAACCAATAATCTTCATTCTTGAATCTGAATCTCCATGTGCCGTCTTCAGGAACACTCAAGGTATAGTCATTCCATTGGTCTCTTGTTCCACTTTTAATAGAAGCTAATGTAGTTGTGAAATTGACTCCATCTTTTGAACCCTCAACAAGGATTGTAAAAGTAGAATACGTCGGTTTATATTGGAAACTGAGTTCATCTCCTTTCTTAGCACTTAAAGCAGGAGTTATGAGATAATCTGCTGTATTACTCTTATAAGATGTTTTTGCCACTCCCTCTTCAAAAGTCCACAGATTGCCGGCTTCCCAGCCTTCAGGCAGAGCATTTGCTTCAAAATTCTCAGTCCACATATCAGGGTCCTGAACTTTAGCACTTACAGCAATCTTAGCCGGATCGAGACCTCCGGTCGGAGTAACGGTAATCTCAGCGGAGTGCAGGCCATAGTAGCTCTCATTATAGACAAATGCAACTGTAACGTTGGTTTGGTCTCCGGCTGCCACATTAACAGATGAAGGATTAACTGTAAACTCATTATTTGATGAAGACAAATCTGCTACCAATGCAGCATCACCTTCATTCTTGATAGTGAATGAGGCTTGAGCGTCGGCTGTCACCTTGCCCATTTCCAAAGTAGCAGGGGTTACGACCATCACCGGTGCCGGTACCTTGTAAGTGCTCTTCAGATTAATCACGAAATGAGGAGTCTCCTCATCGTTGGATGTAATCTCCAATTTACCTTGAGCATCCTCAGCGGGAGTCTTAATGGTAATATCGACAGTATTTCCGGGTTCGATAGTTAATGGTGTAGTGACGGGATCTAATTTAAATCCACCATTAACTGTAACTGACTTTATTTCCAGATTTTGGTCTCCATTATTTTTAATTGTGAAAACTTTTTCCGAATCTTCAGGAACAGGATTTCCCTCTCCAAAAATAAACTCCCCATTAGAATTAAACCCAACTAAATTAATAACAGGCCCATTACCAGTTTGGACCACATCATATTTGAATGTGGTCTTGGGAAGAAAATATACATATTTACCTTTTTCAGACGAAGATATACTACTTGAACTGTTAAAATAAATACCTTGAGGAAGACTAAAAGAGCTGTCTCCATAAAATCCAAACTGTGATGAGCTTGAACCAGAAGCATACTTACCCTTTCCTTTATATATTCCCACTAATAAATTACCCCCTTTATAAACATAATCCGTAGTAAAAGGAATAACCATTTGTTTGTTACTATCGGCAACTAATCCACCTTCATAGACAATTGTAGCATCTTCCTCTCCTTGAAAAGCATCGGAATTAAAATAATCAAAATCTACTTCCTTAAGAAAAACTGTAAAATCCGTTTCAAAGTCAAAAGAAGAAGCATATCTTATATAATAAGTCATTCCTGAAATTGAACTGCCGACCATACTTGTCAGCTCCTTACTCGGGATAACATATTCAGTTTTCTGGTAATTGTCACCATAATATCCGTAAATTGGCACATATACATTTACGTTTGTCTTATCATATATGGTCAGTTCCTCCGCTGCTACTGTAGCAGGGAGAAAGGCTGCCACCCCCATCAGGAGTAGCAGCCCTTTTTTTAAATTATTTAAGGATAATCTCATTTTCTCAAATTATTTAATTACCACTTTTTGCACCTTGTTGCCGGTTCTAACGATATACATACCCGGGCGTGGATCACCGTTAATCACATTTCCCTGGAGGTCATAAATCACCACGCGGTTGCCAAGGTCGTCATATATA
>JAFLTR010000076.1 GCA_022509205.1 Muribaculaceae bacterium
ACACGATGATGTTGTTAAAAGAGCTATGCACATGAAGCTGACCGCTTGCGTCAACCTTGACATTTCTCTTCTTCGCTGCGACTGTCTTTTTTGCCATACTTTAATTTTTATTTGGTAGCTTTCTTCTTGTTAGCAACTGTCTTCTTACGCCCTTTTCTGGTGCGTGCGTTGTTCTTGGTGCTCTGGCCTCTCACCGGTAAGCCGATTCTGTGGCGGATGCCTCTGTAGCAACCGATGTCCATGAGCCTCTTGATATTGAGCTGGACCTCACTGCGGAGATCTCCTTCCACTTTATATTCGTTCTGTATCACCTCTCTCACGGCGGCTGCCTCGGCGTCTGTCCAGTCCTGAACCTTCTTGTCAAGGTCTACTCCGGCCTTGTTCAATATGGTCTTCGCTGCGCTCCGGCCTATTCCGTAAATATAGGTGAGGGCTATCTCGCCCCGTTTGTTCTGCGGCAAATCAACGCCAACTATTCTTACTGCCATAATGTCTCTTTATCAATTATTATGCAAAGGTAATGAAAATTATCCTTGGCGTTGTTTAAATTTCGGGTTCTTCTTATTGATTACGTATAATCTTCCTTTGCGGCGCACTATCTTGCAATCGGCGCTGCGCTTCTTGATTGATGCTCTTACTTTCATATCTTGTGTTTATTTATATCTGAAGGCTATCCTCCCCTTGCTCAGATCATATGGGCTCATCTCAACCCTAACTTTGTCTCCGGGGAGTATTTTTATATAATGCATTCGCATTTTGCCCGATATATGGGCCGTGATCTCATGTCCGTTGGCTAGCTCCACTTTAAACATTGCATTGCTTAAGGCTTCGAGTATCACTCCGTCTTGTTCTATTGCAGCCTGTTTTGCCATATTTCTTATTTCAACTGTTTTGATTGCCCTCTGATTTATATCTCTTCATTCCGCATTCTTAAAGCTTCTTCGATATATTTGAAGGTGGTAAGTATCTCGTTGCCATCTTCTGTTATCAATATCGTATGCTCATAATGGGCTGAAGGCTTTCGGTCACGCGTGCGGCATTCCCAGCCGTTGCTCTCGATAACAACATTCTTGCTCCCGAGATTTATCATCGGTTCGATAGCTATGCACATTCCGGGTTTTAAAACCGGCCCGATTCCCCGTCGCCCGAAATTGGGCACCTCCGGTTCCTCATGCATGCTTTTTCCGATACCATGGCCGCACATCTCCCTCACTACACTGTAGCCGGCTTTCTCGCAATATGTCTGCACGGCATTAGAGATGTCGCCTATCCTTTTTCCTGGCTGGGCTGCTTCTATCCCTTTGTAGAGGCTTTCTTTAGTCACCCTCAGAAGTCTCTCTGTCTTTTCATCGATTTCTCCGATTGCAAAGGTATAACAGCTATCGCCGTTGAAACCGTTGAGTTCTACTACACAGTCTGTGCCTATTATGTCGCCCTCCCTGAGCATATAGCCTGAAGGAAAGCCATGCACCACTGTTTCGTTCACTTCTATGCAGAGGGTGCCCGGAAATCCTTGATAACCGAGGCAAGCGGGTTTACCCCCGTTGTCGAGGATAAACTCTCTTGCCACGTTGTCAAGCTTTCGGGTGGTGACTCCGGGTTTAACCCATTTGGCCACTTCCCCAAGTGTACGGCTCACTAATTCGCTCGCCGCACGCATTCCTTCGATCTCCTCCGCTGTCTTGATATAGATCATTAAGCTGTTCGCGATCTTTTCAGTTAAAACGCTCCGCTGCCTGTGGTGCGACCCTTGATTCTTCCCTCTTTCATCAATCCGTCGTAATGACGCATCAGAAGGTGGCCCTCAATTATTCTTAAGGTGTCAAGAATTACACCCACCATAATCAGTAGTGATGTGCCTCCGAAGAAGGCTGCAAACTGACGGTTCAGACCTATTACATGAGCTATGGCCGGAAGTATTGCCACTATACCGAGGAATATAGATCCCGGAAGGGTGATCCTCGACATTATGGTATCAAGGTACTCCACTGTCGGCTTACCCGGTTTGATGCCCGGAATAAATCCATTGTTCCTCTTCATGTCTTCTGCCATCTGGGCCGGCCTCACTGTTATTGCTGTATAGAAATATGTGAATGCCACGATCATGATAAAGTACACAAGATTATACCAGAAGCCGTAAAGGTTAGTCATCGCTCCGAAAAATCCGGTATGGTTTGTGGTAAAGCCCACCATAGTCACAGGTATAAACATGATAGCCTGTGCAAAGATGATAGGCATAACGCCTGCTGCGTTCACCTTCAAAGGTATGTATTGCCTTGCACCGCCATATTGTCTGTTGCCCATGATTCTCTTGGCATACTGCACAGGCACTTTTCTTGTACCTTGTACAAGGAGAACGGCGCCCGCTATCACAGCCACAAGAATGATCAGCTCTACAAGGAATATAACAAGACCACCACCTGCTGAATTGAGCAATCTTCCTGTAAATTCCTGGAATACTGCTTCAGGGAAACGCGCCATGATACCGATTAGGATGATAAATGAAATACCGTTACCTATACCTTTCTGGTCGATCCTTTCACCAAGCCACATGATAAACATGGATCCGGCTGCAAGCACTATAGTCATGAAGAGCACGCTCCAGAAATTCATGTCGACGCTAACGCCGGCTGCACTCACCTGATATTTTAGGTTGAGAAGATAGGCCGGTCCCTGCACAAGCAGGATCAGCACTGTGAGATAGCGCGTATATTGATTCAGTTTCATACGCCCGCTCTCTCCTTCGCGCTGCATCTTCTGGAAGGCCGGCAACACCATGCCCAATAGCTGTATCACGATCGATGCCGTGATATAGGGCATGATTCCCAGTGCAAATATCGATGCCTGTGAGAAGGCGCCTCCCGAGAACATGTCAAGCAGTTGCATCAATCCGTCACTCGTGAAGCTCTTAAGGGCCGCGAGATCATTGGGATTGATACCAGGAAGCACTACGTAGCATCCGAAACGGTAGATTATCACCAATAATATCGTGATCCCAAGCCTACGGCGCAGATCATCTACACTCCAAATGTTTTTTACTGTTTGTGTGAATCCCATCTCAAATTATTTTTTTGAGACGCTGCCTCCCGCGGCGGTGATCGCTTCTTCTGCTTTCTTTGAGAAAGCGTCGGCTTCCACCTCGATTGCACGGGTCACGGCGCCATTGGCGAGTACTTTTACAAGACAGCTCTTGGGCACAAGTCCCGCTGCACGCATGTCTTCAACTGTTATCTTCGTCAGATTCTGGGCTTCTGCCAGGGCCTCTAAAGCATCAAGATTGATGGCCTTGTATTCCACACGGTTGATATTCTTAAATCCGAATTTCGGAACCCTACGCTGCAAGGGCATCTGGCCTCCTTCGAATCCTATCTTCCTTTTATAGCCTGAACGGCTCTTGGCTCCTTTATGACCTCTCGTTGAGGTGCCTCCGGTGCCTGCGCCCGGGCCGCGTCCCACTCTCTTGTTCTTCTTATTGCTCCCGGGTGCCGGTTTGAGATTATGTAGTTCCATTGATGATAACCTTTAAATTTGTGTCACTTCTACAAGATGATGCACTGCCTTTACCATGCCTCTGATGGAAGGACAATCCTCGTGTACCACCGTGTGGTTGAGTTTTCTCAAGCCAAGCGCGTCTAATGTGCGCTTCTGCTCTTTCGGGCAGTTAATACGGCTTTTTATCTGTTTGATTGCTATCTGTGCCATCGTCTCGTTTTTTATCCTTTAAACACTTTTTCTACCGTGATGCCACGGTTTTTAGCTATCTCTTGCGGACTCCTCATTTCTGAAAGGGCCTCGATTGTAGCCTTCACAAGATTGTGAGGATTGGAACTCCCTTTACTCTTGGCAAGCACGTCTTTGATACCGGCGCTCTCAAGCACTGCACGCATAGCACCACCTGCTTTCACTCCCGTACCTTCTGAGGCCGGTTTGAGGAAGATGCGGCTGCCGCCGAACTTTGCTTCCTGCTCGTGTGGTATGGTGCCATTGAATACGGGCACTCTGATC
>JAFLTR010000077.1 GCA_022509205.1 Muribaculaceae bacterium
AGGGTCAGGGCTTTGGCTCCGGAGGTGAGAGTTGGTGATACTGATTTCAATTATCGTCAGATACTTAAGGCCATGGAGAAGGCCGATGATGACGCTGTGGATTGCATCGTCTTCCCGGAACTCTCCGTTACCGGCTACACTTGTGCCGACCTCTTTGAACAGGAAAGATTATTGCGGAATGCTGAAGCGACTGTAAAAAAACTATGTGACGATTCCGAACCATTCGATTTCCTGATGGCCGTAGGATGCCCTGTAAGAGCCCTCGGACGCCTCTATAACTGCGCTATTATAATTGCAAGCGGAAGAATACTTGGTATAGTCCCGAAAATCCATATTCCCAATTATGGTGAATTTTATGAAAAGAGATGGTTTGAGTCCGGAAAAGGTGTAACGGGGAAAGAGATATGGTTTGCCGGAATGGAAGTGGCCTTCGGCTCCGACCTTCTTTTCCGGCATCAAAGGAGCCTGATAGGTGTGGAAATCTGTGAAGACCTGTGGGTTCCGGAGCCGCCAAGCGGAAAAATGGCGATGGCCGGGGCCGAAGTGATACTTAACCTTTCGGCATCCGATGAACTTATCGGCAAGCAGGATTATATAGTTTCATTGATCGGTCAGCAATCCGCCAGATGCAGATGTTGCTATGCCTATGCTTCGGCCGGGTGGGGAGAATCATCAACCGACCTTGTTTTCTCCGGGAAAGCAATGATCGGTTACGACGGAAGCGTAACAGGCTCCGAAAAAAGATTTGAAACCGGAAAAGTAGCTGTGACAGCTGATGTCGATATAGACAAGCTGCGTATGGACAGGATGAAATACAGCACATTTTTCGATGATGCCGACTACCGGAAAGACTACAGGATCATTAATAGTAGTGCACAGGAATATGCCGACATAGAGATCACCAACTTCGAAGAGGGAGATGAGCTCTTCGGAATAGACTTTGAAAAATATGACTATCGAGAGCTTCAGGTGGTTCCGGATCCTTATCCGTTTGTGCCGCACGACAGCAAACGGCTTAGGGAAAGATGCGAAGAGATCATCAATATCCAGGCCTACGGTCTTATGAGACGACTTGAGGCCATCGGATGCAGGAAGGCTGTGGTGGGTATTTCCGGCGGCCTCGATTCCACGCTTGCATTGCTGGTTACCGTAAGGGCATTCGACCGGCTCAAGCTTCCGAGAGAGGGCATCGTAGCGATCACTATGCCCGGTATGGCCACGACAAGCCGCACGAAGAACAACGCCATGTCGCTGATGGAAGAACTTGGGGTAAGCTCCGCTGAAATAGCAATCGGCGAAGCCGTGTCGCTACATTTCAGGGATATCGCCCAGGACCCGGAAAAATATGACGCCACCTATGAAAATTCACAGGCCCGGGAAAGGACACAGATACTGATGGATGTGGCAAACAAAGAGGGTGGTATAGTGATCGGCACCGGCGACATGTCGGAACTTGCTTTGGGATGGTGCACCTACAACGGTGACCAGATGTCGATGTATGGAGTGAATGCCGGAGTGCCCAAAACTTTGGTAAGACATCTTGTGAAATGGTTCGCGTCGAAAGAGAAAGGGGAAGTCGCAAAGATTCTTGAGGATATAGTAGATACACCGATTAGCCCGGAATTGGTGCCATCCGGTAAAGATGAGATTTCCCAGAAGACAGAAGATCTTGTAGGTCCTTACGAACTGCATGACTTCTATCTCTACAACATGCTCCGAAACGGTTTTGAGCCGACAAAGATATTCAGACTGGCCTGCAAGGCATTTGAGAAACTGTATGATGAGGCGACCATAAAGAAATGGCTGAAAGTTTTCTATCGGAGATTCTTCAGTCAGCAGTTCAAGCGTTCGTGCATGCCCGACGGTCCGAAGGTTGGAAGCGTGAGCCTGTCACCTCGCGGCGACTGGCGTATGCCCTCAGACGCTTCTGCCAAAATCTGGCTCGATGAAGTGGAGAAACTATAGATTTCAATTCTGATGGATATAAAGGAAGACGTCAGGAAAGCAGTGGAATGCATGCGCAAGGGAGGGATAATACTCTATCCCACCGACACTATCTGGGGCATAGGGTGTGACGCCACAAATGAAGCTGCGGTCAGAAAGATATATGAATTGAAACGCAGGGCCGACAGCAAATCGATGATAGTGCTGACTGACAGTGAATCAGGTCTCGAAAAGATTGTGGAGGATGTGCCGGAAGTTGCGTGGCAACTGATCGATGCGGCGGTGACACCTCTGACCATAATTTACGACAAGGCCATCAATGTTGCGCCATCTTTGGTGGCTGAAGACGGTAGTATCGGAGTCAGGATAACGAAGGAGGATTATTCGCGGGCCTTATGCCGGGAGCTGCATCGGCCCGTTGTATCCACTTCAGCAAACATCAGCGGCGAGAAAGCCCCGGCGTTCTTTGATCAGATTTCAGAGGAGATAAAGAAAGGTGTAGATTATATAGCCCGCTATCGTCGCGAAGACAAGACTCCTCACTCGGCAAGCAATATAATCAAAGTAAGCAAGGGAGGGGTGGTCAGAATTATAAGATGAACCGGAAACGTCTTTCTCCTACAGCGCAGCGGATCCGCTATGTAGCCCTCGATATCGTGAGCGGAGCGATATCCTTCTGGGCGTTCAACATAGTGAGATATTTCCTGTTGCAGGAGACGGGACAAACCCACGGGGCCTTATGGAATTTCTTGGGGTCGACGAAATTAGTGATAGAACAGTGTGTGGTTCCGGTGGCAATGGTGGGGATATACTGGCTTTCCGGTTATTATAACCAGCCGTTCGGCAAATCAAGGCTGCAGGAATTCTCTGTGACTTTCTTCTCGGAGATGATCAATACTGTTCTGATTTATCTGGTCTTGCTCATTAATGACCAGACGGGCCACAGGATCATCAATTACGAGCTGATCGCGATATTATTCGGGCTGCTCTTTTTTGGGACCTATCCGGGACGGATACTCGTGACCACATTTGCGACCCGGCATTTCCGTCGAGACCACTGGCATTTCCGGGCATTGATAATCGGCAACACCCCGGCGGCAAGAAGGGTGGCTGAAAAACTCATAAAGGGTCCGTCGCGGGTTGGCTACACGATAGCCGGCTTTGTCAACATCCCCGGTGAGACACCTCTTGATGACGGGGAAAAGGGGATCGATTTATCGGCGGTTGAGAACGAATGTCTGACCCGCGGCATCGACCAACTGATACTTGCCCCGGAAGTCTACGACGAAAACAAGGTGCTTGATCTGGTTTACCGGCTCTTCCCGTTGGAGATTCCTATTAAGATTTCTCCCGATACGTTTTCCTTCGTGACATCGGCGATCCGGTTGAAGGATATCTACGGAGAACCCTTTGTGGATCTGGCCAGTCCGAGCATAGGTGAGGCTTCAAAAAACATTAAACGTAGTGTTGACGTAGTGGCCTCAATCATGGTTTTACTGCTGCTTTCGCCCCTTTTTGCAGTGCTTGCGGTGCTGATAAAACGAAATTCCAAAGGTCCGGTAATCTATTCCCAGGATAGGGTGGGCCTTCATCAGAAAAGCTTCAGGATATATAAATTCCGTACGATGCGGGAAGATGCAGAGAGCGACGGTCCGCGTCTCTCGTCGGAGGATGATGGCAGGGTGACGAGCCTGGGGAGGCGGCTGAGGAAATATCGCCTCGATGAGCTGCCACAATTCTGGAATGTACTGAAAGGTGACATGTCGATAGTAGGGCCACGCCCGGAAAGAGAATATTACATCAGGCAGATTGTGAAGTATGCCCCCTATTACACTTTGGTGTGTCAGGTAAGACCGGGCATCACTTCCTGGGGAATGGTGAAGTATGGCTATGCTTCTACGGTGAAACAGATGGTGGAACGGACGCGTTACGACCTTATTTATCTTGGGAATATGTCGCTTTCGGTAGACATTAAGATATTGATTTATACAGTCAGAACGGTTTTGACCGGAAGAGGAGTATAGATGGCGTATAAGGAG
>JAFLTR010000078.1 GCA_022509205.1 Muribaculaceae bacterium
CATTGAAGAATTTCTTCATGAAATCATTTGAAGGTTTCTCATCTTTGCCATTTATGAAGGAGAAAAGATCCTTAAACATTCTGGAAGCGGCCCCGCTTGCCGGCACCATTTTCATAACTTTTGCTCCGGAAGCAAGAAACTGATTCCAGATTTCCATCGACTGATTTTCCATTTTTTCGTCAAGCACGAAAATGCCATGACCCGGAGTTGCCGCTGCTTCTATTTTTAAATAAGGAAATCCTTCTTTGAGCATTTTAAGCTCCTCTTTCAGCTGTTCTTCGGTTGTACCCTTGCGTTTAAGGGTTTCGATGTCTTTTACTGTGATTTGCATATATTTTAAGGTTTATAATTTAAATGAGTCTTTATGGTTTATCAATGGATGATAACTGGTTACCCTCTACTGTAAGGCTTCGTCTTTTGTGGAGTTTTCATCCATTATGCGACGGAAAGTATCTATTTTTCTTGAACATATCCATAATTCCCTTTGCAATTTTTGATTGGTTAGTTGCAAGGAATATAAAATCCAAGTCTTATGTATCATTGCCCTCTCATCTTCCGGAATCGCAAAATTCTTTGATTTGTCTCCCTCAATGAACTGAAGCACAACCTTGTCGTCATGATGGCGAGAAATATATTCAGCTATCGTGTCGGCTTTACCACCTGTGAAATAGACTGTGTTGTATTTTTGATGGCGGTAGTTAAAAGCCTGATCATGGGGCACCACATTAGATTTGTATTCCTCATTCCCATCGCCAACTCCAATCCGGTTGAAAGTGGCTCCGGCCAAAGTAGCTATCAACTCAAGTTTTTCATTTTCATTAATGCGGGCATATATTCCCGTAGATGTGAGAGGAAGTTTTGATTGCCATCCATTCAAGAGATAATATCCGGTCACTTCCCTGGGATTGCTTACCTTCCCAAAATTCTCCAGCAAGGTTCCGATCTCATGATTGTTCTTTTCCAATTCCGACTCCACCTCCCGAGTTTTTCCCTGGTAAAAAGCTATGGAGTCAGCGAAACCCTCTATCCATTGCTCCCTTTCATACTCGGCATCGGATTTTTTAATTTTTTTACATCCTACAAGAAGAAGGCAACAACAAAAAATTGCTATTACATGACTTAATCTTTGTTTTACACTTACATTCTTCATAGCTAAAGTCTTTCTGATCGTAAACTTTCAAACACGTTGAATCTCTTTGACTCCTTTAACGGTAGAGATTTTTTTGATAAGTCCGGTCAATTTTTTTGAATCTGAGACTGCCACTACAAGGATGCCTTGGAATGTGCCATCGTTGCTGTCCACAGTTATATTTCTTAAGTTCACGCCGGTCTCTTTAGAGATTACAGAGGTTATATTAGCTACAATTCCAATATCATCTTTGCCTGTGATCTTAAGGGTGGCAGGGAGCATATCGCCACTGTTGCCGCTCCAGGTTGCGTTGATGACCCTATAGGGGTATCGTGCCTTGATATGAAGTGCGTTAGGACAATTATTCCTGTGGATTTTCACAGATCCATCGGAAGATATGAAGCCGAAGACATCATCGCCATAAATAGGGTTGCAACATTTGGCAAACTTATAACTAAGGCCTGAGATGTTCTTTTCTCCGATTCTGAGAATTTCTCCTTCATCCTCTTGAATGTTCTTATCCTGATATTGGAAATTATCAGCCGAGACTCTTGTAGGTTCCGTTTTCGGTTTTGTTTCTTCGAGATAGGATGCCAGGAATTTATTAGGATCTATTTTCCCATCGGCCATATCTGCAAAGAAATCATTGACATGCTTATACCCTGATTTAGTCACATATTTCATCAAGGTGGCTTCGTCAATTTCTATTTTCTTGTTTTTTACACGCCTATTGAATAGCTCCTTACCTAAATCAGCCTTACGTATTAGCTCCTCATTAAGCGATTGCTTTATTTTATTCCTGGCTTTTGAAGACACCACGATATTAAGCCAATCGTTTTTCGGAGATTGAGCAGAGGAAGTCAGAATCTCTACAGTGTCACCATTGGCAATTCTGTGAGTTATTTTACGGTGTTGGCCGTTTACCACAGCTCCGGTGCAATGAGATCCTACATTTGAGTGTATCAGAAATGCGAAATCAAGAACGGTTGCCCCTGCCGGAAGTCTGAAAAGATCTCCTTTCGGAGTAAAGGCAAAAACCTCGTTGCCATACACATCCTTCTTGATATCTTTCATCAGTTGCATAGGACCGGCCTCCGCGGATTCAAGTATGTCGCGGATATTGTTCATCCATTGGTCAGTGGAATCGCTTTTTACTCCTTTATATCTCCAATGGGCAGCCAAACCTTTTTCGGCCACGAGATCCATTCTTTTTGTCCTGAATTGCACTTCCACCCATTTGGATTCCGGTCCCATCACTGTGGCATGCAGACTTTCATATCCATTGCTCTTGGGGATTGTAATCCAATCACGCATACGAGCCGGGTTGGCTGTGTACATATCTGCGAGAATTGAGTAGGCAAGCCAGCATTCACTTTTCTCTTTCTCAAGAGGAGTGTCTAAGATCACCCTGATAGCAAAAAGATCATAGATGCCGGGAAGGTCTACTTTCTGCTTTTTCATTTTAGCCCATATTGAAGAGATAGATTTGGTGCGACCCTTGATGTCGAATGAGAGACCTGCTTTCTCGAGTTTATCTTTAAGCGGATCGATGAATCCTTTTATATAGGCATCACGCTCTTTTTTCGTTGCATTAAGTTTCCTTGCTATCTGATTGTAAATTTCCCGGTGGGTGTATTTCAGAGAAAGATCTTCGAGTTCGCTCTTTATTTTATAAAGACCGAGACGATGGGCCAACTGGGCATACAGGAAATTTGCCTCAAAAGCCACATCTTTTACCCAAGCCTCGTCGGGATGATTGTTGATCATTCTCATTAATGAAAGATTTCTTACAATCATGATGATGATTACTCGAATATCATCAGCCAAAGCAAGCAAAAGACCCCTGAAATTCTCTTGGTTTACAACGTTGTTTTTATTTGAAAACCGGTCTACTGCTTCGAGACCAGACAAAAGTCCGGCTATATCATCGCCCCATTCTTTCTTTACAGTCTCGATATCAATCAATGCCTCTTTCAAGAAAGGATAAAGTCCGATTGCCGTCATAATGTTTTTATCCGGTTC
>JAFLTR010000079.1 GCA_022509205.1 Muribaculaceae bacterium
GAAAACTATTCCCTTCATCGTCAGGCTTTAGACCGGATCAAAACTCTTGAACTTTCTGTAAAAGAAGCGCAAGAAAACTATCGTATAGTCAACAACCGGTATATGAGTCAACTTTCCATTCTTACGGATTTATTGGATGCAGAATCTGTTTTAATGGATTCTGAGCTTCAGCTTACAGGAGCTCAAGTTAATGCCTTATTTACATATTGTCAGTTGTTGCAGGTCTGTGGTAAATTATAAAACATGAAAGTTTCAAAGATAAAATTACGCAATATAACTATCAACACCTTCTGTATTCTGTTGGCATTGGGAGGAATTGTCTGGGGTGTCAGTTATCTGTTAAGATATCAGCGATATGAAATCACTAACGATGCTTATGTCGATCAATATGTCGTGCCGATAAGTGTACGCCTCCCCGGATATATAGAAAATGTTTTCTTTTTTGAGCATCAATTCGTTCATGAAGGTGATACTCTTGTTGTGTTGGATGACAAGGAATATAAAATCAGATATATGGATGCCTTAGCGTCCTTGAAGGATGCCCAGGCTGCCTTAGCCACATTGAACTCTGAGGCTCAGACCAAAAAGATTAATATAGACGTGCAACAGTCCAATATTGAGGAAGCCAAGGCGAGGCTCTGGCAACTTGAGCAGGAATACAAACGGTATGAAAAGTTGCTGGAAGAAGAATCCGTTTCCCGTCATCAGTTCGAACAAGTGAAAGCCGATTATGATGCGGCAAAAGCAAGATATGAGGCACTTGTAAGGCAGGAAGATGCAACAAAATCTTTGTATGCCGAGACCAATAGCCGTTTCGGATCTGCAGAAGCTCAAGTATTGAAGATGGAGAGCGAGGTGGATCTGGCAAAACTTAACCTTGAATATACTGTGGTACGTGCCCCCTACGACGGATATATGGGCCGACGCACAATTGAAAAGGGTGAATATGTACAAGGGGGACAAACATTGACCAATCTTGTGAAAGGAAACGACAAATGGATAACGGCAAATTATACCGAAACCCAGATCGGGAACATTTATATAGGGCAGCCTGTTCGTATCTATGTCGATGCAATCCCTGACAAAACTTTTTATGGTACGGTCACTTCAATTTCTGAGGCCACTGGAAGTAAATATTCCTTGGTTCCCACAGATAATTCAGCAGGCAATTTTGTAAAAGTCAGACAACGGATTCCGGTAAGGATAGATCTGGAGGATATCTCAGAGGAAGATATGGAACTTCTCAGAGCAGGAATGATGGTGGTTGCTGAAGCTGAAAAAGCAAAGAAGCATTAAGAGATGGCACAAAGCAGTTTGCCGTTAAGGGAGGGGGTGCCTCAATGGATCGGAGTATGTACGATTCTTCTCATTATGGTCATTACTGCCACAATGAACGGCATAAGCCTGAGTTCCGCACCGGAATTTGCAGGTGCCCTAAGTGTTGTGAGTGATGATATCACCATGAGTTATTATTCCACTTCTGTGGGATTATGCATTATTTATCCCATAGTGAGGTTTTTTAATCTTCGCAACACTCCAAAGACTTTGCTCTTAGTTGGTCTTATTGCAGAAGTGATTCTTGCCTTGGTAAGCGCCAAGACTGATAATGTGACGGTACTCACGATTGCATGTTTCTTCACCGGAATAGCTAAAGGCCTCCTGTTGTTGACGTGCCTAGGAATGATTCGGCCTTTTATTACTCCTTCTAACCGCAATAGCACTTTCATTTCATGGCTTATACCTTTCAGCATGGGGGTGGGACAATTATCTACTTTCACTACCGAATGGTTTACATTGTATTTCGAATGGCAGTATATCTATTATGTCATTATTGTTTTAAGCCTTCTTGCCATTCTTTCAGTGC
>JAFLTR010000008.1 GCA_022509205.1 Muribaculaceae bacterium
TTACCCCATCTTTTAATTCAAGGGATTGATTATTTGCTATAATCGTGCCTTTGCCTAATTGTTTTTCTGCAGTGGCATTAAGTATTATTTGAGTGGAAGGTTTTGATAGTTGCTCGATAGCTGAAGGGTCGAGATGGTCCCAGTGTTCATGTGTCACTAAAATATAGTCCGCTTTCGGCATAGTGGAATAGTCAATTTCAGTATCTCCCATTTTGGTGACAGGATCCACATAGAATTCAAGTCCGTCATAGGAGATTGCCAGGGATGCGTGTTTAAAGAGTGTGATGTCAATTGCCTTTCCGTCGGTTGTGGTGAGTTTTTCAACAGGAAATATAGTTTGTGATGCCATAGGGAGAAAAGATGTTAAGAGTAAAACAGATAATAATGCTTTCATACGCAGATGTATAAAAATGAATTATTTATATGCAAATATACTATTTATTTTTTATTGGCAACCAAAATGCAAAGGAGTCGAAAATAATTCCCTGTTCTGCAATACTGTAGAAGCCTGCAAATTCAGGGGAGCCTCCACAGAACCTAAACAGATTTTTAGCCTCTTTGACTTTTCGAAGAAAAACAGTATTGGGCTATGGGGTCTATAGGAGGAGTCAAACTCAAATTCAATCACAATTTTTAATCTAAAATTTTGTCTATATCCCAAGTTTGAGTAAATTTGCACTACAAAATAACCAAAAACCAACAACGAAAAAAGAAACAAATGATTATCGTACAAGTAAAAGAGGGTGAAAACATTGAAAAGGCTCTCAAGAAATTCAAACGTAAATTTGAAAAAACAGGTATCGTAAAAGAATTACGCAAACGTCAGGCATTCGAAAAGCCGTCTGTGACAAATCGTAAAAAGATGATCAAGGCTGCCTACGTTCAACAGCTTCGTCAGGCTGAGCAGTAATCAAGGCTCTCTGACAATCCACGAAATCATTTAATATCAAAATATAGAGACCGGGTCGAGAAAACAGATCCGGTCTAATCTGTTTTAGAATATTAAGAACTCTGTTTTTAAGAATGGCTGAATATCTTTCAGAATATTTTGATTATCTGAGATATGAGTTAAACCGGGCTACTCTCACAATCGAGGCTTATCAGACCGATATATTTCAGTTTCTGGAATGGCTTAGCCCCGGACAACCGGAGAAGGTAGAGCTGGAAAGCGTTACGTCTTCCGATGTTAGGGCATGGCTTGCATCAATGGCTAAGATGGGAATCATCCCTCGTACATTACGACGCAAAATAATCAGCCTGCGCACTCTATTTAAATGGATGTTGAAAACCGGGAAAATAAAGATTTCCCCATTAAGGGATGTTCCCTTGCCCAAAATACCTAAACCTTTGCCCGATCTGGTGAAACCGCAGGAAATAGAAGATGCTATCAAACTTGTAGAGGAGAATGATGAAAAAAAGGATGAGACAATTAAGCTACTTGAGTCTTTGATTATCGAGATGCTTTATACCCTGGGATTAAGACGGGCAGAACTCTCCGGAATCAATGATGCTGATGTGTCTTTCTCCAAAGGTGAAATAAAGGTCACCGGTAAAAGGTCGAAGCAAAGAGTTGTTCCGGTGCCTCAATTGCTTTTACAAAAAATTGAGGGATGGCAGAAAAGCCGGGATGCCCACCATCCCCGTCTCGAGGGAGAGGACGCACTTCTAACTTTAAAAGGACGCAGAATATCACACGCCCAGATATATAATATTGTGCACAAATGTTTGGCTAATTCGACCGCACGAAAAAAAAGTCCCCATGCCTTACGCCATTCCTTTGCTTCAGGAATGCTTAATGGAGGAGCGGAGATAGATGCCGTAAGAGAATTTCTGGGCCACGCATCGCTGGCTACTACACAGATATATACTCATATATCCCTGAATGAAATAAAGAAGGCTTATTCAGGAGCCCATCCGAGAGAAAAGAATAAAATTTCGGACCCTGAACCCTCAGAGGATTAACGGGGCAATCCGATAATTGCAGCAACCCGGCAATAAATGAATATCTCAGGCCCGGGGCTATAGTTAAGAACAATTTGGCCCGTTTGGTTGTTATCATAATATAAAAATCTGATAGGTTATGATTTTTTTAATTTAATCCCTTTTTACCTATCTTTGACTTGTGAATTGATTTATAAACCCAAAACTCAAGCCTATGGAAACAAACATCAAAGCCGTCCATTTCGACATTTCCGAAAAACTCGTGGACTTCATCAATAAAAAAGTTGAAAAGATTTCAAGACGTAATGAATCAGTCACAAAAGTAGATGTGGTTTTGACTCTTGTTAAACCTGAGACTGCCATGAATAAAGAAGCGGGTGTGAAACTTACAGTGCCGGGTCACGGAGAATTATTCGCATCTAAGACAGCAGACACTTTTGAGGAAGCTTTTGATCTGGCTGTTGATGCCTTGAAGCCACAATTGGAGAAAATTAAAGACAAGAAATAATGGTTATACTCTTTGACCCTAAATTACAAGCGGTCTAAGAGATGAAGCCAAAATAAAAGATGGCAAAGAAAAAAACTAACAATAAATCCAATGGCGCCTCATCGGGAATCGATGCAGGCGCCATTGTTAGCAAAAAACTCTGGATAACGATCCTGATAACAATTTTTGTGTTGGGAGGAATAATTCTGCTCTATATCTTCTTGCCGGCCGTTGCAAATAAGTCGGAAAATGAAGCTGTTATAAAGATTCCTATCAATGCGACAGCAGAAAATGTCAGGGATTCACTGGAGAAATATTTTGGCAGTAAATATGCCGATAAGGTTATGTTGATGTCAAAAGTCAGGAAAACCGATATTGCTAAAAGAGGTGGAGCCTTTTTGATTGAAAGTGGCATGTCGCCTCTTCAAGCCGAACGCAAACTCTCGCAGGGCAGTCAACATCCTTTTAAAATAGTAGTTAATGGTGCCCGGGGGGTGGATATTTTGGCAGATAGAGTCACGCGGAATATTGAGATTTCACCCGATAACCTGAAAAAAACTCTTTCTGACGAGGAATTCTTGAAGCAATTCGGGCTAACACCGGATGATGCCCTTGCCCTGTTTATTGATGACACTTACGAAGTTTACTGGAATGTGACTCCTGAAGCCCTCACCGGCAAGATAGGGAAAAACTACAAGAAAGTCTGGAATGATTCCCGTCTTGATAAGGCCAAAGCCTTAGGTCTTACTCCCGCTGAAGTGATTACTTTGGCATCGATTGTAGATGAAGAAACAAACAAAGGAGATGAAAAGCCCATGGTTGCCAGACTTTATCTCAACAGGTTGAAAAAAGGAATGAGGTTACAGGCAGATCCAACCGTGAAATTCGCATTGGGGGATTTCTCATTGAGAAGAATCAGAGGTGAACATCTAAAAGTAAACTCTCCTTACAACACTTATCAGGTGACTGGGCTCCCGCCGGGTCCGATTCGGACAGTGACCACATCCGATATAGACGCTGTCTTGAACGCTCCGGATCATGATTATATTTATATGTGCGCCAAAGATGATTTTTCAGGCTATCATAATTTTGCTTCTGACTACAACACTCACATGCAGAATGCCAGAAAATATCAAAAGGCCCTTAACCGTAGAGGCATTAATTAAAAATAAGAGGTTAGGCATAAGTTATTAGAGATTAGCAAAATAATGAAATTATTAAATCAATATTCCAACGAAGCGGAAGCATATATCGACAAGGGGTATCTTGAAAGCAATGGTATCGATTGTGAGGTGATTTCAAATGCGATGTCAGATATTTTCCCGGCCCCGGGTGCCGGCAACGGCTCTATCGACCTCTATGTGGCTGATTCAGATTATGAAAAGGCCAATGAGCTCCTCTTTCATCGCAAATAAAGACGGGAGGCCAATTTTTTGTCTTTGATATGTAAGTGGGCAAAGCCTATTTTTCTGTAAATTTGCATTCTTATGAAGATGCGGATCTTACATATTATTGCCTTTTTCTTTGTCCTATTTATTTCAGGCTCTCTGCAAGTCAGAGGGGATGATTCCACAGACAAAAAAGATGAGGAATGGCTGGAGCATGAATCTATCATTGAAGGCGATGAAGCCGCCAGGATTGTGGAAGATATCGAGAACTATGGATTAGACATTCTGAATGACAAAGAAATAAAAAGACCCGATTCCGCTCCAAATATTGAAGCGGACTTACCTGAACCTGATAGAAAACCGGAACCCCTTGTAGCGACAAGAGAACAGAGGTGGTGGTGGACACTCTTTAAACAACACAAGCTTTCTATGCAAGACACTACGGTGGTCTGGCCTAAATTCCTTAAATTTTGTGTAGATGTCTATAACTGGGGGGACCGCACTTTCAACACCTATGATCCTGAATATGTGCAAAGCACAGGAAAAAGATGGAAAGTGAGACTCGTTAGCGACAACTGGCTCGACACCTACGATCTGAACCTACCCCCTATGGGTGGCAACGGAAGAATTCATTCTACTATGAGTAGTGATGTTTATGCCAATATCGGTGCATATCTGCAGTATATGGCAGTCAGCGTCGGCTCTTCCTATGACTTTGAGAAAATTTTCAAAAAGAAGGAACCTTCACATAAAAAATATGAATTCGGCTTTATTTGCGCTCTCTTCAATGCCGAACTTTATTATCATGAAAACCGTGGGGGTGTCAACATCCGTTCTTTCGACCGCGTCAACGAAGGGAAACTCATGAAAGAGTATTTTCCGGGCGTTAATATGTATACTCTTGGGTTTGATGCCTATTATTTTTTCAATAATAAGAAATATTCCCAAGGAGCGGCCTATAATTTTGCTAAATACCAGATGAAAAGCCAGGGTTCTTTTATGCTCGGGCTTTCAATCACAAATCAAAGATTGTCGTTTAATTTTTCAGAACTTCCGGATAACATAAAAGATCAGCATCCGGATTATGATTTCAAAAATTACTATTTCCATTATAATTCCTATGCTGTATTGGCGGGTTATGGATATAATCTCGTTTTGGCTCCCAAACTGCTTTTCAATGTCACTGTGATGCCATCAGTAGGATTTAGCCATTATTATGAAGACTCCCTTGAAGGCAATAAATATCTCCTTTCTCTCAATATTCAGGGGAAACTCTCTCTTACTTATAATCTTGGAAATTATTTCTTTGGTTTGTTCGGAAATATCAAGGGCCATTATTACAAACAGGGCCAGATGTCGCTTTTCAGCTCTATTGAGAATTTCTCTGCTTACGTAGGACTAAGGTTCTGACGGGATTTAAATAATATAAGGTTAGACCAATGGGAACCTTTTCCGGAAAAATTAATAAACATTCAGCTTAACATAGATTTAGACTTGCCAATGAAACTAAAATATAAGTTCTTACTGCTTCCCTGCCTCATGGCTTTTATTCTGAGCGGATGTAAACCTACGGAAAAAGGCTATAAGACAGCTTATGATGCTGCTCTCAATAAACGCCAGGCAGCAATCGGGGATGTGGATGCGACTATTCCAACAGATGAAATTCAGGAAGTAGACGGGATTCAGCTTAAGGAGATAGATGGTGAAAAGGTTTACCTCCTTAACCAACGAATACGTCCCGCAGAGGGTGGCACTCCCCTACCCGGTAACTACAATGTCTGCGTCGGGCGCTATAAAATGATCACCAATTGCAAGGCACAGGTCAATGCCCTCAAAGAGCAAAATTTTCAGGCTTTTTCAGCTGAAGATTCAGATGGCATGTATTATGTAATTGTGGCATCTTTCCGGAATATAAAAGATGCAATAGAATTCGAAAAGGAGTACCGGAAAGGGAAAAATCGAGTTTATGTGGGGTTAAGGAATGCTCCGGTGATAATTTTCTCTCCTAAATAAAGGTTTGGAGAGGTCGCGGGGTAATAATTGGATTTTGAAAAGGAGGCGTTTCCCGAAATATTGAAGAAGATAGAATATGGACTTTGAACCGGAGAGTAACGAGCTATTGTGTGAACCTGAAGCAGTTTATTCGGTAAATAAAGAATTAAACCTTGCATGGGACATTATAGAAGAAACGGGAACAAATCTCTATCTGACAGGTCGAGCAGGCACAGGGAAGACAACCTTTCTCAAAAAATTGAGAGAAAAATCCACTAAAAATATCGTTGTATTGGCCCCCACCGGAGTGGCGGCGATTAACGCACACGGCACCACAATCCACTCCTTTTTTCAGTTCCCTTTATCCCCTTATCTGCCACGCAGGGGCTTCATAGAAAATAACAAGAAAGTTATCAAGATCAACCGATTAAAGAGACGTATAATAAATTCAATGTCGCTTTTGGTCATTGATGAGATAAGTATGGTGCGTCCTGACATCCTTGATGCCATCGATAATTTTCTAAGACGACAAAGACATTCCTCCAGGCCTTTTGGAGGAGTTCAACTTCTTCTGATAGGTGATCTCAGACAACTCCCTCCTGTTGTTAAGGAGGATGAATGGAATTTACTTAAAGATCATTATTCTTCACCTTATTTCTATGAGAGCCAGGCTCTGAAGAGAGCCGGCTATCAGTCAGTGGAGTTGTCGATGGTCTATCGTCAGTCTGATCTTGAATTCCTTGAAATGCTGAACAGGATACGTTGTGGAAAAGCCGATTGGGATACCCTTGGAAAATTAAATCGCCGGTTTGATCCTTCAGTGAAAGAGCAGGACCCGGAGGGTTATATCCGATTGACCACCCACAATCGTCGTGCAGATGTCATCAACAACTCGAGGCTTGCCTCAATCCCCGGACCAGAATTCAAATATGAAGCCACTATAGAGGGAAATTTCCCGGAGTCTTCCTTTCCTGCAGAAAAGACTTTGCGTCTGAAAGAAGGAGCTCAGGTGATGTTTATAAAAAACGACATGGGAGAAACCAAAAGATTCTACAACGGTATGATTGGCAAAATCTCATCCATTTCGGAAGAAAAGATAATCGTGACACCCCTCAATGGAGGAACACCGATTGAAGTGACGAAAATGGAATGGGAAAACAATCAGTTCACAATAAATGAGACTGACAAGACCGTTGTTCAGGAAAAAATCGGCTCCTTCTCACAGTATCCCCTACATCTTGCCTGGGCAATCACCATACATAAAAGTCAGGGTCTGACTTTTGATAAAGCTATCATAGACGCTGCCTACGCTTTTGCTCCCGGCCAAACTTATGTAGCATTAAGCAGATGCCGATCCCTTGAGGGTCTTATACTCGAATCAAGGATTCATCCTAATGCTGTAATCATAGACCCCGAAATATCTAATTTCACAAATTTCTGCGAAACGATCTCACCGGATGAATCAGGGGTGGCCGACATGAAAAACAAGTATATCACCTCACTACTTGTGGAGTTGTTTGACTTTGAACCCTTGCAGATTGCCTTAAATGATTTTCAACGGGCGGTGATTGAACATTTCACCCCTGATTCATCCTCTCTAGTAGAGCAGCTTGACGATATAAAGGGAAAATTCGTAAAAGAAATATGTGATGTGAGCCGGAAATTTTTCAGATCGATTCAGGGTAGATCTATTCCGGAAGAACTGGCATCAGAAACTTCAGACTTGAATGAAAGGATACAGAAAGGTTGCCTATATTTCGTGAATTCCTTGCAAGAGCCGGACAGATTCTTGAAAAACCTCCAACATGACATGCAACTCCGGGATCCCTCATCTGTATTGCTAAGTATGTATGATGCCTTAATGTTGCTCTTACAACAGAAGAGAAGTCTACTTTTTCAGATGGCCGAGAAAGATTTTTCAATCAAAGAATATCTGAAAGCGAAATCGGCAGCAGCACTGGAAAACGACACTACTTCCAATAAAATAAACAAACGAAAAAATCGTTCTAATAAAACTAAAGCTCGACGAGCAGCCGAGGATAAAAAAGCTTAAACTACTAAAGAAAAACTCACTAAATATCTCATTTTTAATCTGAATACCGGTTGACAAATGAAAAAAATATTTCTGTTAAGTCTTAGTTTATTATTTTTTTCTGCCATAAAGGCTGAAGATAATTCGATGTTGTTCACATTGACAGATGGAGTTCAAAAAAGTATTCCCTCAGATAATCTGGAAATTATTTTCGTAGACGGAAATATGGTTGCGACATCGGGCTCCACTGTATTGTCTCTTCCTGTGACAAGTATTGCCACAATGGAATTGACAGGAGATTACAATTCAAATAATCCGGGAGAAAATGAAGGTAATGAAAATCCGGATGAAGCCGGCATCGACTCCATTGGAAATACCGGAATCGGTAAGATTGATGTTATTTCTATAGCAGGAAATGAATATGGACGATATGAGTCTGTAACAGAGGCCATGGAAACACTTCAGGACGGTATATATATATTCAGATTTTCAGATGGTTCTACTATTAAAATTGTTGTGAAAAAATGAAAAGGATATTTTTATATCTCGCTATAACTCTATCTGCACCTTTGGCCGGAGCCACAAGTCTGGATGTTAAAACCGGAAATGTCATATACAGATATGCCGCCAATAATGTAGGAGTGGTGGATTTCTCCGGTGGGGAATCCCTTACAATTAGAGCAACCACTTATAAGATAGAGGATATAGGGTCTATCAAGGTCGTTGAGGAGGATATTGATGATAACACAGTTGAAGTAGTATATTCCGGACCTATAGCTACTGTTATAGTTGCCGGAAACTTAGCCGAATATATAGATGCTGAGATTTCAGGTGCAAACGTGATAATTAATCAAAGCACTGAAGTTTCCGACAATACCTGTGGAGAAATCACTTATATTTTGAGCGGTGAGTCTTCCGACGGCAGTTTCACGCAGATTGGATCGTATAAATCCACAATTGAGCTCAATGGATTGACCCTGACATCCTTATCCGGAGCAGCCATTGATATTCAGAACAGCAAACGTGTGAAACTATCCTCTAAGATCAATACTGTCAACACCTTGGCCGATGCGACTTCCGGGTCACAAAAAGCTGCTGTTTATTGTAAGGGACATCTTGAAATGCAGGGGAAAGGCACCCTAAATGTCACCGGTAATACAGCTCATGCCATAAGCGCCAAAGAATATATAGAATTTAAGAATTGCAGTGTCAACATCCTCGGATCAGTGAAAGACGGCATAAATTGCAATCAATATTTTACAATGACGAGTGGAAACCTGGTAATTTCTAATCCTGGAGATGATGGGATTCAAGTGTCTTATAAGGATGATGTTGACAGGGAGACTGAAGACACCGGCACATTTACACTTGAAGACGGCTCTATCACAATAGATAAAATCACGGCAGCATCTGCAAAGGGTATCAAGACAGACAATGATGTAATTATCAAGGGAGGCCGAATCACTGCTTCAACCTCGGCACCGGGTTCTTGGGACAGCTCCAAACTTAAAACTAAAGCGTCAGCTTGCATAGGGGCTGACGGGAATGTAGAGATTTCCGGTGGAAGTCTGAATCTTTCCGCATCGGGAGGTGGTGGCAAAGGCATCACTTGCGACGGAAACTTTATTTATGATCAAGGCACTCTGACCATAACCACTTCGGGGGGAGTATTGGCTTATGTAAATAATTCTCTTAATCAAAACTACACCGGCAACACCGACCGTTTGAACAGCGATTATAAATCCTCTCCAAAGGGGATTAAGGCTGATGGAGATGTGAAAATTTCGGGAGGAGAAATTTCTATTGTAACATCCGGCAACGGTGGCGAAGGCATTGAAAGCAAGGCGGTTGTCACCATTGATGGAGGTAATATCAAAGTGAGGGCTAAGGATGATGCCATCAACTCTTCAAGCACAATGTATATCAATGACGGTATTATAGATGTTATTTCAACCGGAAACGACGGTCTTGACTCTAATGGTGATATGTGGATTGCAGGAGGTCTCGTGATGGCTTTTGGAGGCTCCTCACCTGAATGTGGTATTGATGTAAATGAAGAGGAAAGATATCAGCTCTATTTCACTGGAGGATATATATTAGGTGCCGGAGGTGGGAATTCCACCCCTTCCGATTCCTCAAAATCAACCCAGGCATTCGTCACTCCAAGTGTTTCGCTCAGTGCAGGTTCACAAGTGACAATAAGTGGAGGCAGCGTGGATTATACTTTCAATTTGCCTTCTGATCTCACATCTGTAAATCTTGGTGGTAGCGGGCAGCCCGGAAGACCGGGAGGAATGGGCTCGGGCAACTCTTCTTCACTTCTTATAAGTGTTCCGGGATTGGTTAGCGGGTCATCCTACACAGTTAAAAGTGGCAGCACAACTGTCAGTGCAACTGCCAAAACAGCAGATTCAAGTAGTGGAGGGCGCCCCGGTGGAAGATAATTGGATTTTAATAAGAATAAAGGATTAAGAAAAATTTATAAATACCCAAAGAATAGTTATGATTTTAGATTTTATCGGTGGACTTGGTTTTCAAGAAATTCTTTTGATTGCTTTGGTTGTATTACTTTTCTTCGGTGGCAAAAAGATACCTGAAATGATGAAAGGTCTGGGGAAAGGTGTTAAAGCTTTCAAGGATGGAATGAAAGAACCTGAAAACGACGTAAAGGTAGAAGCCACCGAAGAAACCAAGGAATGACACAAACAGGAGAAACCGGGACCTTCTGGGATCATCTTGATGAATTGCGAGACGTGCTGCTTAAGATTTCACTTGTTGCGATATTATGCGGCATAGTTGCATTTGTGTTTAAAGATTTCCTTTTCACAATAGTTTTTGCCCCAAAATATGACTCTTTCATCACATACAAATGGCTGGCAAATATAGGGTCAATCTTTTCCGAGTTTCCAATTGAAAATTTCGATGTAAAAATTATAAACACCGGATTGGCACAACAGTTCGTTGTTCACATGAAGACTGCTCTCTGTTTCGGAGTGCTTTGTGCATCGCCTTACATTCTATATCAGCTTTTCCGTTTTGTTTCGCCTGCTTTATATGAAAATGAACGGCAATACGCGCTTCAAGTCGTGGGAAGCGGTTATATTATGTTCATGATAGGAGTTCTGGTCGGATATATGCTGATTTTTCCCCTAACCTTTAGATTCCTTGGAACATACCAGGTTTCAACAGAAGTGGTAAATATGATCTCTCTCGATTCCTATATGTCTACTTTGGTGCTGATTTGTATGGCTCTGGGAATTGTATTCGAGCTCCCGGTGATTTGTTGGCTTTTAGGGAAGTTGGGAGTTCTCAGTTCAGCTTTCATGAAAAAATATAGGAAACATTCTCTTGTAGTCATTCTAATAATCGCAGCCGTTATCACTCCGACAAGTGATGCATTTACACTATTGGCTGTCTCCTTTCCCATGTATCTCCTTTATGAGATAAGCATAGTCATAGTGTCATTGACAGAAAAATCAAGAATAAGAAGATCCCGACTTATTACGGCCTAATCGCTTACCCTCCTGACAAAAAATAACTTCAGTTTCTTAATCCCCTCTACCCCAATAATCAATAATCCGGTATATTGTAAAGTCTTTGCAATACCAAATAAAATAATCCATAACACCCCTTTTAAAGTATAGCTTATATCAAGAGACATCTGCAAGAATGAGATAATATAAAAAGGGACACAAAGACTAAGGATTAACAAGCCCGTTTTAAACGAAAGCCTTTTCAATTTTATAGCAATACGTTCCTTTAGAGTGCGGAAATATACTTTCAAAGATTGCATGTATCTGCTGATTTTGAATGCAATATAGCAAAAAATCACAAAACAGGCAATACATAAATTCCTTTCTTATTTGAAGGAATGGAGAATGGGAACGGATGAGGTTTCATGTAGTGCTGACGATACAGCCTCATTGCAAAAAGAAGCTTATTCCGGCAAATATCCTCCCTTTCCCGTTGGACGGTGGGAAGAATCGGAAGAATTATCGGGAGCCGGAGCTGACGAAGGAGCAGAGCAAGAAGAGGCTTGAGACGTTGATGAAGAAGCAGGCTTAGCCTCCGGCTTCTCCTTTACGATCTCAACAGTGATTTCTTCAGGGATATTATCCAAATTCGGAGGATTAAAAAAATCATCAATCCCATCGCAGACAACCATTCCAATATAGAAACAAAGTGCACAGAACAGCAACAGTACGATTACTATTACTGTATCATAAGCGTGCCATGTATTTATAATAGCTAACATTAAAAATGGCGTTTTTAGTAAATACAATAGAAACAGTCAAAAGGTTCAAGATAAGGCATCTAATAATAAAGCAATTCGGTTCACTATAAAGACAGTGACAGAGGGTGGAGAAAAGATCCTATTATTAATTGCAAGAAGGAACTCAAGGCATTTGAAAGGATAATTTGGCGAGATAATAGTGAAGATTTATGGGATTGAGACCTTTATTCCTATTATAATGAAGAAAAGAAATCTCACGTCACTTTAAATCATGTTCTAACAGATACTCAAATTCTACCCTACGAAGACAAGGAGCATCTTGTATGCACAACCAATGAGGCTGCCTATATGCTCCCAGGAGATGTTGAAGAAAGGAAAGCATTTATTGGCGAGATTATATACTATGGAGCTGAAAAGGTAAAAATTCTTAATGTACCAGAATTTAGGCCTTCTAATCCAGTTGCTTTCTATATAATTAAAGATAGTAAAGGAAATGAATTTGAAGAATTCCTCGACCAATTTGATTTAAGCCTTCTCCTAATATCCTGTTGCATATTTTACCACAAAGAGAGAGATACTTTCCCGAAAGCTAAATTAGCCGGAATATTCATAGCCTTAAATGCTCTCGCTATGGTCGAGAAGTTAAGATTTTTCCCGCTCTCTATCTTTGAGATTTGAGATCTCCGGACTCCCATCAACTCGCCTAATTGCTCTTGGGTCAGATTCTTTTCTTTCCGTGCCTGTTTGATAGCCTCTCCAATATGGTAGGCATGTAGCTCCTCTTGTAGTTCCTTTTCGTACTTATCCCTTTCAGGAGTCCCTATTTTCCCTATTATCTCGTCTTGTACCTCCTCAAAGGTGTATAATTTCATATCTCCTATTTGTTCCATATCATTTACTATTTTTAGCCTCAAAATATTTTTTACGAATTTCCTCCGCTTTAGTTATCTCTTTGGTAGGTGTTTTCTGTGTTTTCTTTATTATTCCGTGAGTGGCTACTACTAAAGTCTCGCTCTCTGTATCCCAAAAGGAAAAGAGCCTATAGGCTACCTCTTGAAATAAAGTCCTAAACTCCCATATATCGGAGTTCTCTAATTTTTTGAATAGATCGATACTCATTACTCCTCACTGTTCTTTCCTTATGTTATAAGCTATCTTACTCCTTACAGGGAAAGGGAGAGCCTTTAGAAATTCCTTAGCCTCCTCCAATACTACTAACTGAAATCTTTGGGTCTGCATATCTTTCTAATTATAACACAAAATTAATAAAATAGTTCCATATAAGGAAACATTTAGAAAAATTAATCTTACTATTTTCAACTACTTTTATCTCCCTCGTGGAAAACAACCGGGCCCAGGATGATGCCACCTACAACGGTAACCTGAGCAACGACGGAGAACCAGAAGTATATCCGGGCAAAGCATCGGGACAGGCAACAAGCCTGTCAACAAAGAAATCCGGGCAACCGGTCAGTGTAGCAACAAAGGAATCCGGCTCGGCTAAATGAGCCGGATTTTTTCTTAAAAAAGAAATACTATGAATCAATCGAAATTTTATGTAGAGATAGAGAGTGTGGAATATCCCGCAGAATCCTCCTTAGGGGCGAGGCTCCTTTTCAAGAAAGAGACGGGAAAGGAAGTTAGAGAGATTTCGGGTCTGTCGGATTCAATAATCTGGCTGTGGTGGTGCGTGAAGTCGGCATCTGCCAGGAGCAAGAACCCTATGGAACTTGACTGTCAGGAATTCGCTGACAGCTGCACCATGGAGGTGCTCGATGAATGGAGCAGGGTGCAGAATCAGGAAGCCGCGGAGTCAAAAAAAGACTCCGAAGGGGATCCGGATCTACGAACTCTTAGGGTTCGGGATGGGAGTGGTGGGACTCGGCTAATGATGATTTCTGCCGGCTCACCATAGAAGAATTCTCCGCGATCTGCAAGTCGTGGCATGAAGCCGAGGAAGAGAGACAGAAGGGAGAATGGGAACGGATGAGGCTTCATGCAATGCTGACGATACAGCCACCTTGCAAGAAGAAACTTATTCCGGCAAATATCCTCCCTTTCCCGTTGGACGTTGGGGAGAATCCGAAGAATTATCGGGAGCCGGAGCTGACGAAGGAGCAGAACAAGAAGAGGCTTGAGATACTGATGAAGAAGCAGGCTTAGCCTCCGGCTTCTCCTTCAAGATCTCGAAAGTGGTCTCGGAAGGAAGATTATCTATTGGAGACTCTGTCCAATCATCGACAGCATCTTCAATTCCATCACAAAATCTCCAGGTCCATATCCCGCAAATAATAACAGTGCCAATTATTAGCGCTATTATAAGGTATGTTTCAGCATCCCATATCACTTTCCCGAGTATCATAATTATCTTTTTTCTAATTATAACAGTTGAAACTAAATAGAAGATTAATATGGCATCTTCAAATAAAACTATAAGGTTCACAATTAAGACTGTCACAGAAGGAGGGCAAGAAATTCAAACTCTCGGAGTAGATGTAAAAGATCTGGCTGAAATTAGGCTATTAAAAGTGCGAATAAGTCCCCTTAAAACAAAGATAAGAGGCTGATTTCAAGCCTCTTATTCTTAGTCGGGGTGAAAGGATTCGAACCTTCGACCCCCTGCTCCCAAAGCAGGTGCGCTAACCGGACTGCGCTACACCCCGCGCTCTTTTAGCAGTGCAAAATTACTTATTTTTCGTTTATAAGCAAAATCTTTTTTTAATTTTCAAATAATATAGACTCTATGTTATATTCCTTTTCCTTGTTACATTTTTATAAATAAAATTATTGTAAGTTTTCGCTAAACCAGGGAGATGTTAACTATAGAGGCTTTAGGAAGAGATATCTCAAGTTTGCCATCTTTTATCTTTGCATCTTTGAATTGGGTCGGTTTAACCTTGTCAGCGTTTGAGAAATCATTATAATCCGAAATTTTCTCAGAGGTCAGAATAGCGCTCTCCCTGATTTTATTAACTTTCAGGGCCTTCACCGGAATTGTGATAGTGGCATTATCTTCCAGTGAAGTATTAACCAAAGAAATGTTTACTTCTCCATTTTTTTCTGTTGCCGTGGCACTTATCATAGGTATTTTTCTCTCAAAATCTTTCCTTTCTGAAGCTACGGTCATAAAAGGTGAATTAATTTCCAAAGGAATAAAATTGCCACCCTGATGGGGCACATACATTTTGAATACATGATAAGTAGGAGTCAATACCATTTTGTCATCCTGAGTAAGAACCATTGATTGTAACACATTTGCCACCTGTGCTATATTAGTCATCTTTAGACGCTCGGCATATTTATGGAATGTGTTAAGGGAAAGTGCTGCTACCATAGCATCCCTCATAGTGTTCTGTTGATACAGATGACCGGGGTTTGTACCCGGTTCAACGTTCCACCATGTGCCCCATTCATCAAGAATCAAAGCTATGCGATTATTAGGATCATATTTATCCATGATTTCAACGTGTCGGTTGATCACACTATCTACTTCCAAAGCTTTTCCAAGCGTGTAATAATATGTTTCAGGAGTGAAATTAGTTGCAGCGCCCTTATCGTTCCAGTTCCATACAGTGTAATAATGCAGGGAAAGCCCATTCATTCTTCGACCTACATTTTTCATGAGCACGTCTGTCCAATTATAATCATAATCGCTCGCTCCCGAGGCAATCTTGTATAATCGGTTGCCATCGAAGTCACGTGCGAAGGTCTGATAACGACGATAGACATTAGAATATTCCTCCGGAGTGAAATTACCGCCACATCCCCAACTCTCATTTCCTATCCCGAGATATTTCAATTTCCAAGGCTCCTTTCTTCCATTGGCTGCCCTTTCCTTGGCCATCGGGCCGTCGACTGCCGTTATATATTCCACCCATTTTGCCATCTCTTCAACTGTGCCGGAACCGACATTTGCACTCAGATAAGGTTCTATTCCGAGCAACTCACAAAAGTTAAAAAATTCATGGGTGCCGAATGAATTGTCTTCTACTGTCCCACCCCAGTTACTGTTTACCATTGTCGGACGTTTCTCTCTGGGGCCTATGCCGTCTCTCCAATGATACTCGTCGGCAAAACACCCTCCGGGCCATCGTAACACCGGGATTTTTAAATCCCTGAAAGCCTCCACAACGTCTGAGCGATAACCGTTGATATTGGGAATTTCAGAGTCCTCTCCTACCCAAATACCCCCATATATACACCGGCCAAGATGTTCGGCAAACTGCCCATAAATTTCCGGGGCTACAACAACGGGATTTTCTGAAGGCATCGGTTTTATTTCAACTTGAATCGTTTTTGAATATCCTGATAAGGAAAAGATTAAAAGGCAGAGGATAGTCAGCGAGTTTCTCATAGAGTTGGTTTCTTTTTATTTTCCGTAATTTCTAAAGAAATTAAACGGGGGAATTCATTAAATTGATTGATAATTTGGTGTAAAGATAAGAAATTGAGATATAAAGGCCAAACAAAGGAGCTCTTATTATCTGTGACCAATCATTAGAGATTTCTGATTAAAAGGCATTTTTTCTTTAAATTTGCATTCTGGAATCTATCACTCATGATAAAGCTTCTTCATAACCCGGAAAAGAGACAATGAATAATCTGAATAAAGAATATAATATAGCGGTGGCCGGCACGGGATATGTCGGATTATCCATCGCTACTTTGCTCGCACAGAATAATAAGGTAAAGGCAGTGGATGTAGTTCCGGCTAAGGTTGATATGGTAAACCGAGGGGTTAGTCCGATAAAGGATGATTATATCGAGAAATATCTTTGCGAGCGACCGCTTCACCTTCAGGCCACCCTGGATGCCGAAGAAGCCTATAGTGACGCTGATTTTGTGGTAGTTGCCACTCCCACTAATTACGATCCCGAGAAGAATTATTTTGACACATCGAGTGTAGAGGAGGTTATTGATCTCGTAGTGAGGATTAATCCGAAGGCAGTGATTGTAATAAAATCGACCATTCCAGTAGGATTCTGCCGAAGCGTCTACAAGAAATATTACGAGAAAGGTATAGAGCATCTTAACTTATTATTCTCGCCTGAATTCCTGCGGGAAAGTAAAGCCTTATACGACAATCTCTATCCTTCACGTATCATAATAGGGATTCCGAAACTTATTAAAAAAGAAGAATTCTCACTTGAGAATCAGGCTATAGAAGCTCTTGCGAATATTCCGGAACTTCGGGAACGTGCCGAAACTTTTGCCACTCTCCTTCAGGATGGCGCAATCAAGAAAGACGTGCCTGTATTATATATGGGATTGAAGGAAGCAGAAGCTGTAAAACTTTTTGCCAATACGTACCTTGCTCTTAGAGTCAGCTATTTCAATGAACTTGACACATACGCAGAGATCAAGGGATTGGACACTAAGGCTATAATCGAGGGAATCGGATTAGATCCCCGGATCGGCACCCATTACAATAATCCCTCATTCGGCTATGGGGGTTATTGTCTTCCGAAAGATACAAAGCAGCTGCTGGCAAATTATGAGGATATTCCACAAAACATGATGAGCGCGATTGTGGAGAGCAACCGGACGCGCAAGGATTTCATAGCCGACCAGATTTTGAAGAAAGCCGGATGGTATGGATATTCTCAGGCTAATTCTTTTGCCGGAGGAAAAGAGCGACCGGCCACGGTAGGTGTGTATCGGCTTACAATGAAAACCAATTCCGACAATTTCAGACAGAGCTCCATCCAGGGAGTTATGAAAAGAATCAAGGCCAAAGGTGCCCTTGTCATTATTTATGAGCCTACCCTGGAAGATGGTTCCACCTTTTTCGGCAGTGTTGTGGTGAATGATCTTGAAAGATTTAAGCGTGAAAGCGATGCCATTCTTGCCAATCGCTCCCATCCGGAACTTTCGGATGTAGCGGAAAAGATCTATACTCGCGACCTTTACGGACGGGATTAGAGTATCTTTATCTTGTCAGTTTCGGAGCCTGGAGGTATAATCCAAGATTAATGCCGAAGTTCCAGTTTTTTCTTGGGGATGAAAGATAGTTAACGTATAATGAGAAACTTGCAAAGGGGAAATTATAGACGGCGGCTACCTCACCGATGAAACGGACTTTCCTGAACCAACCGTCGTAGACTGCTATACCGGAAGAATTTGCAGATATTTCCCTCACCGGACAGAAAGCATAGAAATCGCCTCTAAGCTGTGCATTATTGAAAGGGCTCCAAATCGGCATCAAACCGGCTGCAAGATAATTGGGGGAACGGAATGCAGGATTGTAATAATTCTTAGTGGAAGGAGTTGGAGCAAAAGCCGGAGCATGCATCAGAGTGGTGGTATAATCCTGATATAGTTTCATGATTGAGGCTATACCATTGGCCATCCCTCCCAATTTGAAGTTTTTATGGAGATTAAAATAGTGTTGCCACTTAAGTTCCAGAGAACCGGTGAAAGTGCTCTGCCATTTGTCAAGTCTTTCCGCTTCATAAATTCTAAGCTGACTTTCTTCATGATTTAATCTTAGATCCACTTTCAATTCCTTACCCTGACTCGGATACATAGGGTTATTGAGGGTGTTTAATTCCACACCTGCTTCCAGAGAAGAGATATGCCAGACAGTCTTGTCTCTATAGAGGCGGAAATAATCGGAATCAAACTGAGGGAAGTAAGTATCTACCATCTTGCCATACGACAGAGAGACATATCCCATTGCTGGCCGAGTAATTCCCCATTTATACTTCAATCTCACAAATTCCTCGAATTGGTTTATAAATGATGGAATGTCAGATTGATAAAACATTATCTCCTTGTCGTAATATTTCTGGCGGCTCAAGACTCCTTCAAGTTCAAGATAAGATGGAACGGTGGAAGTAAGCGTTATTTGTCCCCTGAGGCGAACCCCATAATATGTCTGACCTAACCATCCTCCAAGATCGATACTGAGGCTGTTGAAATTCAAAGTGTGATAGCCAGCAGTGAGATAGAGGAAACTGTTGGTGGAACTTGTGACCCATCCTCCGACTCCAATAGACCAAGGACTTTTCACTGTAGCTTCAAGCATCAGAATATTGTCGCCGTTCTTTTCAAATTTTGCCTGAGGAAGGAGATTATGCAATTTCCCCTCTTCTACAGCCCTGTAATATCCTTCCTTTACCCGTGCCAAGGTAAGTGGTTCAGTCGGTTTATCAGTTTTCCTGCTACCTTCAAAAAGGAACTTCAGATACTTAGCCTGACCGGGGGTAGCACCTGTCACTTGTATAGAATCAAAAGTTACTTCGGGAGTCTTGCTTCTAAACGCCTCCCTTCTTTTGGTGACATCCGCAAGGCTTTCCCTGACCGGCAGACGTTTCTTGATAGAATCTACCATGGCAAGACCCGTCTTGTAGCCAATATCATATATTTCCTTAGAAGCTCCCCAGTCGAGCACGCCAAAATTTAGTACCGGAACCTGAATTTTCACACCTTCGTCGGCCGGCAGATCATAATTATTGTTCTGGATAATCATATCCTCCAACTGGCTATAGACATCACCGGGTATTGGCTTGCTGTCGGGACCTGACACCGAGACTCCAATTATAAAATCAGGATGAAAATCCTCTCTCATCACATCTACTGGGAAATTGTCGTAGATCCCACCGTCATAGACCAGCACACCGTCAATCTCTATTGGTTTGAACACGAGCGGGAAACTCATCGATGCCCTGACAGCGTCACCCAAAGATCCGGAACTCAAAACGATCTTATGTTTGGCATAGACATCACTCGTGACACATCTGAAAGGCACAAACAGATTATTGAAATTTTCCCCACATTGCTCGGTATAAGGTGAGTAAAGCTCCAGAAACTCCAGATTCATCGGAATAGGATTAATAAGCGATGTCGGGATTATATGGCTGAAAATATTGGAGCT
Source organism: Muribaculaceae bacterium (assembly GCA_022509205.1). GTDB lineage: Bacteria > Bacteroidota > Bacteroidia > Bacteroidales > Muribaculaceae > Lepagella. The sequence goes on from JAFLTR010000008.1 coordinate 19,951, forward strand.
TTTCCCTTGGGAAGGGTCAAACGTTATCCATTTAGGAGTTTCTACCGGTAGTGCTACAAGATACTCATAATTTCGATTGAGAGTACCCGTGCTCCAATATTTGAAATTAGGAGCGAGGATAAGATCAAGCATCTCCTCCGGATTCCAGCCGCAGCTGTAAAGACTTCCGACGATAGCGCCCATGGAAGTGCCCGCTACATAATCTACAGGAATTCCTGCGTCTTCCAACGCTTTGATCACGCCTATATGGGCAACACCTTTCGCGCCACCACCGCTAAGCACCAGCCCAACTTTTTCTCTTGCCAAAAGTCCTTGCGACAGGGCCAATACTAATACAACACTCAAGAGAGATCTTAAGAATCTTTTCATAGTAACCTAAGCAAGTATGGAGATAGAAACTTTAATTAGATAGAAAGGAATAAAGTAATAAATATTGAGTAGAAGCATTAGAAATCAAACAGGTGCCACAGAGGCATCCATATAAGAATCCTTGAAACCAAGGAAATAAAGAATGCCGTCTATCCCGATGGTAGAGAGGCTCTGACTTGCCTCAGCTTTTACCTTCGGTTTGGCATGGAACGCGATCCCAAGGCCTGCTTCGGATAACATCGGAAGATCATTGGCTCCGTCGCCTACGGCTATAGTCTGGGCAATATTGATGTTCTCAACTTGAGCAAGAAGCCGGAGGAGTTCCTTTTTCCTTTTGCCGTCTACTATGTCTCCCAAGTGTCTTCCTGTCAGTTTGCCATCGGTGCCTACCTCCAGTTCATTGGCATATACATAATCAAACCCGTATTTTTGTTTAAGATGATTACCGAAATATGTGAATCCTCCGGAGAGAATAGCAGTTTTATATCCCGACCTTTTTAGCATCTCCATAAGACGGTCTAGACCTTCTGTAATTGGGAGATTTTCCGCTATATCCTTCATCACACTGACATCCAGCCCTTTAAGAAGTGCCACCCTTCTTTTGAAGCTCTCCTCAAAGTCTATTTCTCCACGCATAGCGGATTCGGTGATTGCCCTCACTTCCTCACCCACTCCGGCACGATCGGCCAGTTCGTCGATAACCTCTGTCCTGATGAGCGTTGAATCCATATCGAAACAAATAAGACGACGTGTGCGTCGATACACCGTATCTTCTTGCAAGGATATATCGTAGTTCAATTTCCTTGACAACGCCATGAAATCCCCTTGCATTTTTTCAAGGTCTTTTGGGGTGCCTCTAACAGAGAATTCTATGCAGGCTTTTGTCTGTGCCTTAATTTTTTCATCGAGAGGTATTCGCCCCGTAAGACGGGTGATGGAATCGATATTCATACCCTGCTCAGCGATTACCTTTGCTGTGGCAGCTATCTGTTTAGCTGTGATCTTCCTGCCAAGGATGGTGATTATATATCGGTTTTTCCCTTGTCGTCCCACCCATTCGTTATACTCCGCATCGCTTATTATATTGAAAGAAACCTGCACTTTAAGTGCGTTGGTCTTGAAAAGCAATTCCTTGAGTATGTCTCCGCTCCTTGTGTTGACAGTCTTGAATAATATGCCGAGAGAAAGGTTATGGTGGATATCGGCTTGTCCGATGTCCAACACAGTTGCATCATACCGGGCTAAAATCTCCATTAGTTCAGCCGTAAGACCCACACGATCGGCCCCGGTGATATTTATCAGTATAAGTTCCGGTTTTTCCTCCTTAACCTTCTTTATATCTTCTGTTTCCATGAAACAACTATTTTTGACCGGTACAAAATTAAAAGGTTTGAGCCAAAAATACATAATTTTCTTCAAAATTCAGGTAAAAAGATTGGGATGAAAGAGGAATCCCAAAAGATAGAACACAAGAACAAAAGCATTGGAGAGCAGGTTGCAATCAATCACTTTTTTTTCTAAATTAGAGGTGAAAAATTTCGCGACCCGGGGAAAGTGGACAAAAGATTTCAGAGCTTAACCGGGCACCGACAGAATTAAGTTAAGATAACGGAATAAGGATTTTATAAATTCCAATCGGATGAGAAAATTAACGGTTATAGCTTTAGGAGTACTTGCCATAAATTCTTTAAGCGCTCAACAGGCTCTCTGGGACAGCAGTAAAATCAAGTCGCCCCAGGTAAATGAAGATAACACTGTGACTTTCCAATTCTATGCTCCTCAGGCGGATTTAGTGCAAGTGACCGGGGATTTTTTACCTCCTCGGGAATTGGAGACACCCGGACATGGGAAAGTGAGTGTGGCCGGTATAGCGGATCTGACAAAAGATGAAAATGGAGTGTGGTCGTTTACAACCCCGTCACCGTTGGATCCTGAATTATATATGTATTCCTTTATTGTAGACGGCCTTCGTTCCTTGGATCCCGCCAATGTCTATATGATACGTGACGTTGCCACAGTCACCAATATATTCCTGATCGACGGAGAAGGCAGCAGAGCCCATAATTATATGGTGAACGATGTTCCTCACGGATCAGTTTCACGCGTCTGGTATGACAGTCCGGGTCTCGGCATGAAACGCCGAATGAGCATCTATACTCCGCCGGGTTACGAAGATTCCAATGAATCTTATCCGGTTTTCTATCTTCTACATGGAGCAGGGGGAGATGAGGAGGCTTGGCTGGCTCTCGGTAGAACGGCCCAGATAATGGATAATCTTATCGCTGAAGGTAAAGCTGAACCGATGATCGTAGTTATGACTAACGGCAATCCGTCGCAAGAGGGAGCACCGGGCGAAACATCAGAAGGTCTTTTCCCTCCTAATATGGATATTTCAAGAATGAACAGAGGAGAATTTGAAACTTCCTTTCCCGATGTGGTGAATTATGTAGATAAACATTACCGCACAAAAGCTGACAAAGCTCACAGAGCCATAGCCGGACTCTCAATGGGCGGGTTCCATTCATTGCACACTTCTAAACTTTATCCTGACATGTTCGATTATGTAGGACTTTTCTCAGCCGCTATATTCCCCTTCGAGGGAAGAAACGGTGCTCCGGTGTATCAGGATTTTGAAGGGAAATTGAAGACTCAGTTTGAAAAGAATCCTAAACTTTACTGGATTGCAATAGGTGACGAGGATTTCCTGTATCAGGATAATGTGAAATTCCGAAAGATACTCGACGACAACAAATATCCCTACGTCTATTATGAAACTCCGGAGGGTCACATTTGGAAAAACTGGAGAATCTATCTTACAGAATTCGCACCGCAACTTTTTAAATGACCGTTCGCTCCATTTTCTCCATTAGATAATTGGAGCCTGAGTGTCATCCCTCAATTTTCGTTAAGATTGGGGGATGGACTTTTTTACAGGGTCATAAATTATGCAATTCTTTTCCCGAAAGGGAAGAGGGCAAGTCGCATGAGCTTGAAATTTTCCATACCGAAAGGTATACCAATTACTGTTATGCAAAAGAAAATTCCCCAAACGAGATGATTAATTGCGATTAGAAAACCCCCTAAGATCCACCATATAACATTCATGATACCTGCCAGGCAGCCTGACGGCCATCCGTCTGAATGAATATCCGTGCCAAAAGGCCATAAAGCCACTATTCCTAACTTCATTGTCTGAAGGGCAAAAGGAATGCCTATAATGGTGCACATTAAAAGAAGACTTGCAGTGAAATATCCGATTGCAGCCTCCAAACCGCCGAATATTATCCAAATGATATTCAGAATAATCTTCATAATCTTAATTTTTTCTCAAAATTACATGCTTTTGTCTGTTTAACAAAAAAGAATTGCTCTCAGTTAATAAGACTCTATTCTAAACACCAAGACATTAAGAATATGGGAATAAAGGTGTTCACAAGGTAAAAAATAACCGAAAAATGAGGATTCGTGGAAACAAAGTGACCTCGCGGGAAGTAAATGCCCGGGAAATATAAGAGAGAATGCGTGAAGGATGAAGTATAAAGATATATAAAGAGGAGAAAGGATTGTAAAAAATGAATTATTATTCCTCACCTTTGAGGGATTATAATTAAATTTGCGGTTGCTACTGATATTAGTTATAGACAAATATGAGCGCACGCCTAAAAAAACTAAGTTTCTGGCTTCGCAGGAAGTCTCATCTGCCATTGATTTTGATAGGATCGCTTATGGTGTTGGTGCTTTTCTTCAATGATGAGACCTCATTGGCTCTCAATATGAAATATGAAAAGGAAATCAATAACCTCACGGTTCAGATAAAGGAGTGTCGTGATTCTGCGGCCTACTACCGTCAGCAAAGAGAAGCAATCCTACATGACTCGGAAGATCTTGAAAGACTTGCGCGGGAACGGTTTCACATGCAGCGACCCACGGAAGATGTCTATATCTTGAAATAATATCAGCCTACAAATCTTACCGACTATAAACAATAATCAACAATGACCTCAAAACTCAGCGGAGCAGCCCTTGAAAAAAGAAGGAAACAAGTGGAAGGGACTGCCACTTTCGGACTCATACTGATCTGTGTGGCTCTTGTGGCTCCATTCACTAACTTGACAAATGTATTCTCATCTGCCACCAATATGGAATATCTGAATGTGTTCAGATGGATCTATGGATCGGGAGCTCTGATTTACCTTGTGGCTCGCCTTGTGGATATCTCCGACCCGATGGACTCTCCGAGGCTAAAACGCCTTCGCAGGATGGAATTCTGGGCAGGCGTATCATTCGGGCTTGCGACTGCTTTCTGGTTTATAGGGCAGCACAAATATCACGACGACCCTTATGTGGGGGTTCTGGCTGTCTTGTGGAATACAATCATGTTCACCCTGATAGGAGCTCTCATCCAGATTGTGGCTTCATGGCTGATTTATTCCCAGACAAAAAAAGATATAAGAAACCGGAATCAGAATCAAGACTGACAAAAGCCGAATGTATACGTTGACAATCGACATAGGCAACTCATCTACCAAAGCTGAATTTTGGAAGGACGGGGATTGCAAGAATCGAATCACGTATGATAATTTTTTATCTGAGAATTTTCTCCCGTTAATAAAAAATTTTGGTGCAGAAGCTGTGGTCATTTCATCTGTAAATTCTTCAGCTTCAGAACAAATAAAAGAGTTTCAGCATACAGCCACTTGCAAAGTAATCTTGTTTACCGATGAGGAAATACGCAAGTTCTACGACCACAGCCATTATAAGACTCCGATCGGACCGGACCGATTCGCGGCATATCTCGGTGCAGAAAGTCTTTATCCCGAGAAATCAAAAATGATTGTGGATATTGGCACTGCTATGACTATAGATGTGGCTGATGACAAGGGTATCTATAGAGGCGGGAATATTTCCTTAGGATTATATTCCAGAATCAAGGCTCTGGAGAAGTCGACAAGTCTTTTGCCACTCGTAGAGGATATTACCACCCAAGCTAAATTTGGCAATGACACTCGCTCTGCCATTGCCTTAGGAGCCAAATATGGAGTCATAGGTGAAATCCTGTTGTCCCAAAAACTGCTTAAGCAAGTTTTCGGGGGTGATTTAACAATACTGACAGGCGGGGACGCTCCATTAGTGTATGAGTCTCTCAAAACCGATCATAATGTAATTAAAGACCTCCATCTTGTAGGAAGGGGATTAAATTATCACTATCTGACACATTACAATGATTGAGGGAGGAAAAAAGATTGATATAAAGATGATGAAAAAACTTATAATAATAATTCTTGTCATATTAGGACTCTCACCTGCCCTACTTGCGCAAAACAATCGGCAATACTCAATGTATGGCTACGGATTGTTGAGCGATAGGGCCACATCGATGCAACGCCAGATGGGATCTATCGGCTACGCGATGCATTCGGGACGTCAGATCAATGTAATGAATCCGGCAAGTTATGCCGCCATCGACTCACTGACCTTCCTCTTTGATATGGGAGCAGACATGACCATATTATGGCAGCAACAGGATGACCTCAAGGAACATTCCTTCGGTGGCGGTCTCGACTACATCACCATGCAGTTTCCGATCTGGAAATATCTTGGCGCCTCTATCGGCCTTGTGCCCTATTCCTATGTAGGATATGCTTTCGGTTCAGAAATAGATCATGGTGCGATGACTAATCAAGGTGAGGGAGGTATAAATCAGGCATATTTCGGTTTGGCCGGAACCTATGGAGGCTTCTCCCTCGGTGTAAACGTGTCCTATGATTTCGGAAACATCATCAACGATGTTTTTTCCGCACCTACGAATTCGGGGCAAACTCTGTTTGAACATGTCATGCAGATCCGTGACTGGGGTATTGTTTTAGGAGCACAATACACTACAAAAGTATCAAGGACGGAACGTCTGAACCTTGGACTAACTTTCTCGCCCAAGAAATCGATACGCGGCCAGACATGGGCTACTCTACAGGAGACAACCCGCGACAGCAAGGCTGATACTATTGCGTTTATGAAGATGAAAGGGAATTATTTTACCCCCATGAGTATAGGAGCCGGCATTGGTTGGGTGCATGAACACGCTTCGAGATGGATGGTAGAAGCAGATTTCACATATCAGCAATGGTCGAAAGCGAAATATTCACCGCTTTATGCCACAAATAGTGACAAAGCCCAACAGACAGCCGACAAAATGGGATATTCATCATCGGATAATATGGTGTTTCAGGGAATGGATTTCAACGACAGAACCCGTTTTGCCGTAGGTGGTGAATTCGTCCCGAGACTCCGAGGAAATTATTTCCAAAGGATGGCCTATCGTTTAGGAGCCTACTATAGCAATGACTATCTTAATATCCAGGGCAATAAGCTCAGGGAATATGGGGTTACCTGTGGTTTCGGATTTCACACTCCGGAGGGGAAGACAATGATTAATCTCGGGTTTGAATGGAAACACCGGAAAGCCACACCCCACGCCCTTATAACTGAGAATTTCTTCAATATCACACTGGGTATCAATTTCGATGAACTCTGGTTCTGGCAGCGTAAGATCAGATAATGAGGAAATTTCCATTCACATTGATTCTGCTATACCTTGGCTTGGCACTCTTTTTGAGCTGCAGGGAAGAAAAGAAGGTGGACATTTCTCACTCTCTTGACTCCAAGCACATGGCCTCGATGTCAACGCGCAACATATCCACTCTTATTTCCGACTCCGGCATAACCCAATATAAGATCATCTCCCCTCTCTGGAATATCTATGATGAGGCAGAAACCCCCTACTGGCATTTTCCGGAAGGTATTTATCTTCAGAAATTTGACAAGGATTATAATGTGATAGCCACAGTTGCTGCAGATTCTGCAAGGTTTTTCAAGAATGAAAGATTATGGAGATTAGAGGGTGAAGTAGAGATGACTAAATATCCTGACGAACTGTTTCTTTCACCAAGAGTGTTCTGGGATCAACGCAAACAACAGTTGTATTCCGACACATTCATTCATATCGAAAATGCAACCCATGTGATAGAAGGCACCGGATTTGAATCAGACGAGACTCTGAATAATTATAGAATCCTTCACCCCAACGGAATCTTCCCGATAGAGAAACCTAATCACGAATAAACAAGAACTCTCATGACTCTTGCCACAGCTATCGTCATAACCATAATCGCAGTGATGCTTTCGGCCCTTTTCTCAGGGTCGGAAATCGCATTTGTTCAAAGCGACAAAGTGAGAATGGAAATCGATGCGGCAGGTAAAGGAGTTATAGATAGAATCTTAAGGCGATTTTCTCACCATGAGGATGTCTTTATCTCTACAATGCTCGTCGGCAACAACATAGTGCTCGTGGTCTATGGCATCACGTTCTCCATCATTCTTCAACCGATATTCACACGATGGTTTCATAATGAGGCCCTTATGCTTACCCTAAACACACTTGTATCTACTGGGGTAGTGTTGATCGTGGGGGAATTCATGCCCAAAACAATTTTCCGGATCAATCCCAACTTCATGATCCGACTTTTTGCGCTTCCCCTATATCTCGTTTACTGGGTGCTTTATCCGGTGTCCATGCTTGTTTCCGGTATTTCCAAAGGCCTGATGAAACTTTTTGGTATCGGACAAGATCAAGACAGAAAGCAGGGACTAACGATTGAAGAGCTCGACACTTTCCTACAAGACCAGATCGACAGTATTCCTGATAAAGGGGAAATCGAGAATGAAGTAAAAATATTCAGCAACGCCATTGATTTCAAAGACACCCAGATATCGGATTGTATGATTCCAAGAAACGAGATAGTGGGTGTGGCTCTCGAAGATATGAACCGGGAAGAACTAATCCGGAAATTCATTGCCACCGGCCTCTCGAAAATTGTGGTGTATGAGGAGGATATCGATGATGTTTTAGGCTACATCCACATATCCGAACTGTTCAATCTGGAGGTGAATCTGAAAGAAAAATTGAAACCAGTAATATTCACTCCTGAAACGATGCTTGCCAACAAGATGATGCGTCGAATGCTTAATGAGAAAAAGTCGATGGCAATAGTTGTGGATGAATATGGAGGAACAGCCGGACTCGTTACCCTTGAAGATCTTGTGGAAGAGATTTTCGGTGAAATCGAAGATGAGCACGACCGCAACAAGATCCTTATGAAAGAGATTGGAGAAGGGGTTTATGAAGTGAGCGGAAGAGCTGAGATTGAGAATGTGAATGAGAAATTCGGGCTTAATCTTGATGAAGATGAAGACTTTCACACAATAGGAGGACTTGTGTTGCATAATTCAGGGGAATTGCCACAGGCAGGTTATTCTTTTGAAACAGACGGCTACCGATTCACTGTAGAGAAAATGTCGGCGGCAAGAATAGAACTTGTTAAGATTGAAAAATTAGCCCTCTGAAACTATTATTTCTTATTAGTTTTTTATTTAATTTTGTCTTAAAAACCAAAGGCGCATTAAATTCGGCAGAAGACAGGAAACGAGTATGACCCCTCAGGAATACAGTAAAGCAATCGTCACAATCAGCAAAGAGAAACTGGCTACTCTTCCGGCTGCGGTTTATACCGGGAAAATAGAACTGATTGACAATACTGACAAATTAAATGCCGCTATAGATACCCTTAAAAAATCATCAATCATTGGATTTGACACAGAAACCAGACCCAGTTTCCGTAGAGGGCTGCAACATAAAGTTTCCCTGATCCAGTTGGCAACACCCGGGCAATGTTTCCTTTTCCGTACAAATTTAATTGGTTTTCCCAAAGAATTGATGGAGATTCTGGAAAATCCGGACTTGTTGAAAGTGGGTCTTTCCACCCACGACGATTTCCACAATCTTAGGAAAATTGAGGAAAATAAAGATTTTGAACCTCAAGGTTTTATTGATCTGCAAGCCTTTGTGAAGAATTTCAAAATAGCCGATAATAGTCTGTCGAGAGTTTATGGCATACTTTTTGGTGAAAGAATATCTAAAGGGCAACGGCTCACCAATTGGGAAGCAGCGGAATTGACACAGTCACAACAGGAATATGCCGCCCTTGACGCTTTCGCTTGCATAAATATATATAATTACCTTTCTGAGGGGAAATTTAACCCAAAGGATTCGGAGTATCTAACCCTTCCACCTGAGCCGGAACCACAAATGGAAGAGACAAATGAAAATTAAGAAATATCAGTTTATCACTGTTTTACTGGCATTATATGCCATTTTCATGACACTTTATTTCGGGCTTGATTTGCTTAAGTCCGGGCAGGTGCTACGTTTTTGGTTGACACTTGGGTGCGAAACTGTCGTGATAATTCTTGCCTTTTTTGCCCTCCGCCGAAGAGACAGGCTGCGTAAGGAAAGAATAGAGGGATATTAATATCATTTGAGTTGGCCGACGCTTCTTAGATAATCAATTTCATTGATTTTCAATTGGGTCTTGGCTTCAATTAAATTTGAATAAGAAGATTGCCATTGCGACTGGGCTTCAAGCAGGTCAGTGAGGGTCATCAGGCCTGACTCATATTGCTCTTTCATCATTTTAAGATTCATTTCTGCCTCTGAAAAAGCTTTTTCAGCACTATCGATAAGAATGAAACCATCCATATAGTTACTATATGCCTGTTTGGCTTGTAGAGCCATCAATTTTTTGTTTTGCTCCAATTCCAGTTCGGCATTTTCAAGCTCAACTTTTGCTTTCCTGACTTTTCGGAAGCCTTCGCCCCAATGGAAAATCGGCACAGACAAAGAAACGGCACCTACGAAACCCTTATAACTGACAGACTGAGTATATGGAAAAATTGTACCGTTGTCGAGCATCATATAGTTTTTCATTTTCAGATTTCCGAAAGCGTTCCACCCCAACTGAAGTCCCAGAGAAGGGAGGAAATCGGATCTCACCATAGATATCTCATACTTTTTTGCTTCCACATTCATCATGGATAGATGAAGCTCCGGTCTTGATTCTATACCCGAGAAGACCAAATTATTTTCCGGGGCAAGTTCTATCTTGTCAAGTGGGATTATTGTTTCCTCTTCGTCTACACCAATTATCCGGCAAAGGGATAGCCTGCATAATTCCTCCCCCGACTTTGCCTGATGAAGGTTATACTGCAATTCCGACATCTTTGTCTCCACCCTTGAAACACTCAGACGCGTTGTCAATCCCAGTTCATAAGCAGAACGAGTGTAACTCAAAATTGAATCCAGCTGAATGATGTAAGCGTCGAGCATTTCTATTTTCGATCGAATTGCTATATACATCCAATAACTTTTTTCAGCATTAGCGATAACATCCATCGTAGTGGCTTCAAGCTGCTCCTTAGCCACATCTTTCCCCAAGCGAGCCAACTTATTGGCGGTGTAAATTTTCCCTCCGGCATAAATCGGTTGCACCAAAGAGAATCCGGCCAGATATACACCCCGCATCTGCAACTCCATGGCATCCCCCATTTTTGAATCGGGAGTCATATAAAGACCTGAGGCACTTCCATCAATTTTAGGCAGATAAGCAGTTGTTGCGATTTTCTTATCGAGGTCGGATTGAGTAATCCTATTTTTCGCAATTCTTATTAATTCATCACTTTGCAACGCCATGTTTTTGCAATCCTCTAAGGAAAGTTCTAGCGCTTTCATATTCAAGGAGAACAAAATTGAGACTATTATAATCAATATCCTGTTATTCATTTTGCCATAGGTTTTACGGAAAAGAAAATAGAATAAATCACGGGGAGGAATAAAAGAGTGACACAAGTCCCTATGAGCAATCCTCCTATTACAGTGACAGCAAGCGGACCATACATAGGATCGCCAACAAGTGGTATCATTCCGGCTACAGTAGTCAGAGAAGCCAACAAAACCGGTCTCACCCTCGAAACAGTCGCATTCACTATTGCCGGATATAATTCCATCCGCTGGGCACCATTGAGTGCATTTATTTCATCTACAAGTACAATTGCATTCTTTATTATCATGCCCATAAGTCCCATCACTCCGAGAATCGCAAGAAAAGTAAACGGAGTGTTTGTAAGAATAAGAGCCGGAACTATGCCACACAAGACAAATGGGAAACAGAGAAGAATTACAGCCAGTTTTTTCCAGTTGTTGAATAGAAGCAAGAGCACCACAATCAGGATAACAATCATTACAGGAAGATTTTGAAAAACCTTGCCCATGGCTTCATCAGCTGTTTCACTTTCACCTACAAACCTCATTTTATAACCTTTCGGCAGCCGTATCTTCTCAATCTGAGGCTTCACTGACTTCAACAATTTATCAGGAGTGGCGTCAGGATTATAGGGATCGGGATCACATTCTGCCTGGATGCTCTTCTGTCCGTTGTAACGGGTCATAAGGCTTTCCTGCCAGATTGAAGAAATACTGTCGATGCAATTGGCAAGAGTTGTTGAGACAAACATATTTTTCTTAACCTCCTCCATGTCCTTGGAACCCCTCATGATTGCCGATATATCATTTTCCGAGATATTTACGTTAGCCGTTGTCCAGACCGGAATATTGGCAAGATCCTTTACTCTCGTCCCGTCATCATTCCTTATCACCACATTAATCGGGATCAGATTGTCGTTTTGACTCACAACCCCCACCGTGTAGCCATCCGTCGCTGCTTGTAAGGCATTTCCTACATCAGCACGGTTCACCCCTGCTCTGGCAGCTGATTGAGCCGAATAGGCCACCGAAAGTTGCCGCATCGGAGCCTCCCAACTGTTTTGCACCGTATAAGGGTCGACATAAGGGGAATTCCTCATTATGTTTTCAGCCTCTCTTGCCAGATCTCTCAACACATTGGGATCGGGTCCTGTGAATTCCACCTCTACCAGATGGGAAGATGAGACTGAGAAATTATATTTTCTTGATCTTACGTAAGCTTCAGGGGCAATTTCCCTTAACTTTCGCGTGAGATCCTTAGACAACTTTTTGACGGCATGGAAATCCGTACATTCTACAATAAATTCGGCATAATTGTCTCCTCCTTCCGGTATAGGTCTAACAAGACAATATCGTCCAGGGGCCCCTCCCATACTGATTGCAACATTCTTTACATCCTTTTCCTTCATAATGGAATCGGAGAGCTCAAACATTCTGCCTCTGACTGTCTCCGGATTGCTTCCAGCAGGATAATAACATTCCACCACAAATTGGTCGTAGTTGAAATCAGGGAAGAAAACATTCCTTACCAATAAAATTGCACCACCTGCACCGGCTAAAAGAAAAACTGAGAAAGAAACAGTGAGCCATTTATGAGCAATCAGAAATTCAACAATTTTCTTCACCCATTTTTCAAACCTGTTTAATGGAGGCTGAGATTTTATTTCCTCTTCCACATTATCAGGCGATAACCATTGATCCGCACAAACCGGTACTTGAATTATCGCAAGAATCCAACTTACCATCAGACTCACACAAATAACGAGGAAAAGGTCGCCTGCAAATTCACCCACAGTGCCTGTGGTGAGGTAAATCGGGAGGAAAGTTGCAGCGGCAATAATCGTAGCTCCTAAAAGAGGCCAGGCAGTCTGTTTCCCGATACGATATAAATAAGTAGATTTCGGGAGACCTCTTGAACGATCTTTCATAATACCGTCCATAATTACCACGGCATTATCTACGAGCATTCCCATAGCTATTATGAAAGCTCCCAGAGAAATACGCTGCAAGGTAGTGTCGAGAGCGGAAAGAATCGGGAAAGAAAGAGACACTGTCAGAACCAAGCCTAAACCTATAATCAATCCGGCTTTCCATCCCATTGCAATCATCAAAACGAAAATCACGATCAAAACCGATTCTATCAGATTTATCATAAATGAAGAGATAGCCTCATTGACCTGATCAGGCTGGAAAAATATTTTATCAACAGTCAGACCGACCGGAAGCAAAGACAACGTTTCATTTACTTTTTCATCTACTTTAGCTCCCACATCAGGCACAACGGCATCAGCTTCCAAAGCAACAAGCACAGAAAGAGCCGGATTCCCATTGAGATAAAATCCGCCGGACTCAGGACTCGTTATATGTTTGGAAATAACTGCTATATCTCCCAACCTAACTTTTTTCCCGTCAGGAAGGTTTATAAAAAGATCTGCAATCTCTTCAACGGTGGCAGCTCCATCAGTTACATTAATAAAAATTCTGTCATCTCCGCTCAGATCCTTTCCTGCATCTATTGCTTTTGTAGAAGATTGAAGAGCCTGAGCTACAAGAAGAGGCAACATACCGTTGTTGCGGATTTGTTCGGGCGTGAAGGAGATGTCTATGACTTCCCTTTGTGTACCCCCGATATTCACCCTTTTAACCCCTTTCAACGACATTATTTCCCTCTTCAAGACCTTAGCATAACTTTCCAGCTCCTGATAATCATACCCCTCACCGCTGAAAGCATAAAAAATGCCATAGACATCCATCATATCGTCGATGACAATAGGGGCCATGACACCGGGAGGGAGAAGCATCTCCGTGTCAGACACTTTTCTTCTTACCAGGTCGAAATGCTGTTCAACTTCTTCCATTGGAGTCTCGAAGTTAAATTCTACACTGATAAGAGCCTGACCCTCCTTAATTGTACTTGAAATCTTCCTTACATCAGGAAGTGACCTCAATTGCTCCTCAAGAACAGATACAACATCTTTTTCCACTCTTTTTGAATCGGCCCCAGGATACAAAACCACTACCGATACCTGTTTCACAGTGACTGCCGGGTCTTCAAGCTTAGGCATGGACATATAGGCCATCACTCCTACAGCAATAATTAAAAAGAGTCCCGACCAAAACAGAGTCTTTCTCTCTATAAAGAATTTCGTAAGTCTGTTCATCGCCGTTATAATCCGAAATCAGAATTCTTGGAAATGTTGACTTTTTCACCCTCGTAGAGCTGCTTCACTCCGGTTTCGACTATTAGCTCCTTTCCTGTTAGTCCGGTAACATTTAACTTATTGTCTACAGGAGTACCCACGATATTTACCACCTTTTTAGTAATTGTGGAATCATTAGGATTATATACCCAAACGTAATTTCTGCCATTTTCTTCAAAAACTGACCGGGAACCGACTCTCATTCCTTCGCTATCACCGGCTCCGGAAGTAATTTCAACTCTCATATTCATTCCTGAAGTAAGTTCCCGGGCATATCTCGACGGAACCAGCAGTTTCATTTTATATAGCATATTGTTGGAAGGATCGGGTGTGAAACTTTCAACCGACAATGGAATAGCTTCGTCAGGGAAAGCAGGTGAAAAACCGGAAACCGAGACAATTTTATCTCTGTTCAGGAAGACGTTTACAGGTAAATCTACATTTGCAATGAGATTAGAGTCGTCAGTTATTTTATAGACCGGTGTACCCGCTCCCACCAATTCTCCGGGTTCCATATATTTTTCAGAAACATATCCATCCGAAGGAGAATAAAGTTTCGTGTAGTCCAATTTATTTTCAGCCATCTGCATCTGTAGTTCAAGTTGTTCATAACCGGCCGAGAATTTTTCATAATCGTTGGGTGCAATATTATGGCGTGCAAACATTTCATCCATTCTTTTCTTTTCCTCCGTCATCTGTCTGAACTGTGCTCTCAATTGATTAACTCCTATCTGATAGTCATCATCATCAAGAGCGGCAATCAACTGCCCTTTCCTGACTCTGTCACCCTCTTTCACAAGAAGACTTCTGATTTTACCATCCGCCATAAAGGATGCATTGACATTTTTCCGTTCCTCAATAATTCCGGAATAACCTTCGGAATTAGTTTGGGCAGACGTTTCGGGAGAAATAAGCCTGACATATCTATATGATTCTTCCTGATGTCCTTTATCTGTACAATTTACAAAGCAACAAAGAAAAATACCTAAAAAAGCAATAATTTTTTCTTTATCTTTTTTCACGGTAGGATACATGTTTGGTTGTTAAAGATTTGTGCAAAATTACATAGGTTTCTTTACTCCCACATAATCTTTTTTCTTTATTTAACTTTTACAAGCTTTCCGTAGTTGTAAATGTAAGCGATTTTTGTGATAAACAGAGCTCATACCATCGAACCTCAATTTTTCATATATTCAGTCACACAAAAAAATTGAGCCAAAATTCTCATTTTGGCTCAATCTCTTAAAGTCAGTAATTTATAACGTTTAGCTTGTTACCTTAAACCGTGTAATCGATTAGCGGGGTCGGGTTAAGATAGCCAATGTGTCCACTTTCCTTTCCGGCGTCCGGGGCAAGCTGAACATTTATTATGTTGGGTTTGCCGGATGCAATAGCAGCTTCAAGGGCCGTCTTTAGTTCTTGGGGAGTGGTTACAAAAGCATGGTCGCATTTGAAAACTTCCCCAAAGAAATCATAACGATCGAAATCCAAGGTAGTTGGAGCCGGGTCTTTTTCAATAGCCGGGTTTGTGCTCGGATTGACACCAATATGATTATATATACCTCCATTATTGAATATCACAACAGTCACAGGTAGTTGGAATCTTGTAATGGTAGAGAAATCCATTCCGGAGAAACCGAAAGCCGAATCCCCTTCAATCGCTACTACTTTCTTTCCGGTTGCCACTGCAGCTCCGATAGCTGAGCCCATACCCATGCCCATAATAGCCCATGTGGCACAGTCGATTCTATGACGTGGCAGGAACATATCCACAGCATCCCGAGTGTCGTCGAGGGTATTTGCGCCCTCATTAACAAGAATGATGTCAGGGTTAGATTCAAGAATGGGCTTCACCACGCTTAAAGCCGTCCAGTGGTTCATCGGTGATAATGTCGAGGCATCAACAAGACGTTGGGCAAACTTCTCATTTTTAGCTTTTGTTTCAGCTTGCAATGTATTCAGCCAGTCAGGATCAGTGTTCATCTTTTTCCCCTCAAGTTCAGCAAGGATAGCATCGAGAGATAAAGCCAGGTCACCTATAACCGGAGCAGCAATAGGCACGTTCACATCCATTTCCTGGGGTTCGACATCAAGCTGAATGAACTTCATCTGCGGATTCCATTTCCCTTTCCCAAAAGAAAGCATCCAGTTAAGTCTGGCGCCAAGAATCATGACAACATCAGCCTTTTCCATAATATCGCTACGGCAGGAAATTGCGGAAAGAGGACCATTGTCCGGCATGACACCTTTAGCCATCGACATCGGTAAATAGGGTAAATTGTATGTCTCCACAAGTTTCTTAATCTTGTCTTCCACTTGGGCATAAGCCGCACCTTTACCAATCAGCAGAGCCGGACGTTTTGCTGATGTCAGAATATCCACGGCATTCTTGACGGATGCAGGATTCGGAGCTACGGGTGAATAGAGATCAACAGGAGTATAGAATAATTTTTCAGCCTCAGAAGCATCTATAACCTCGGAAAGGGCCGGTGTGGTCATATCAACATATACTCCGCCGGGACGACCGCTCACAGCAGCTCTGTATGCTCTTGCCAATGCCGAAGGGATATCAGTGGCATGACTGCAACGGAAAGCCGCCTTTACCAATGGTTTAGCTGTATTGAATTGGTCAAGCTGTTCATACATACCAACATTCATATCCACCAGTGTCGGATCAGAAGCACCTGAAATCTGAATCATGGGATAACAGTTCACTGTGGCATTGGCAGTGGCGGTCAGTCCGTTAAGGAAGCCTAATGATGAAACCGTCAGTAAAACCCCGGGTTGACGAGTAAGGAATCCGTGAGTGGCTGCAGCCATTCCGGCCTGCTGTTCAAATCTGAAACTAACAAATTTCACCCCTACATCCTGAAAGGCATAGGCTGCTTCCGTGACAGGAATACCCACAAGACCATAAGCGGTGTCAAGGCCTAATCTTTTTAGCGATTGAGCCAAAATGTACATACCGGTGACCTGTTCCGGAAATTTGGGATCCGGACTTGAGGAGAGATTGAATTGTTTATCTATTGTAGCCATAATTTTCTTTTTATAATTAGTTTTTATCAATAGGAAGGCGCACAGACATCAAAAATAAATTATCTATGCGCCTACCTTTTATTTAATCATTGTATCAATATTTTCAGTGAAATTACATCTTACCCGGGGCGAGTGGCTCGGTAGTTCCGTTCTTAGCAAATTCAGCAATCTGCTCCGGAGTGTAACCCAGTGATGTCAACACCTCTTCATTGTTTCCACCAAGAGAAGGAGCCGGACCGTAAGTGGGTTGATAGCTTGAGAGTGTGAACGGACATCCAACAGTCACGAACTCTCCTATTTCTCCACCCTGATTGATTTTCACGAGAGTGTTGCCATCGTAGAGAGAATCATCAGTAAGGATTTCTTTTGTAGAGAGCACCGGACCTACAGGAACTCCTGCTTTTCCGAGAATCTCTGTAACTTCAAATTTAGTCTTATCAGCTGTCCATTCGCCGATACGTTTCCAGATTTCCTGTTTATGACGATCGCGTGCATCGGCAGTGTTGAAGTCGGGGTTAGTCAACCAGTCTTCGAAACCGAGAGCTTTACATGCAAGTTCAAAATCCTTTTCACCTCTTTGAAGGATGATGTAAACGAAATTGTTGGCATCTTCTTCAGTATCAAAGCCACCGGCAGGTTTACATTTATAAGTCCATCCAAGGACACCGCCGCCCTCAGTATTGCCTGAACGAGGCACACAGTCACCGAATTTACCGTTAGGATATTGAGGGAATTGAGTAAGATAACCGATCTTGTCAAGAGTGAGCTGGTCGCGGGTCTTGATACGGCAGAGGTTCAGACACGCATTGTGCATGGATTGATAAACATAACATCCCTCCCCGGTCTGGTTTCTTTGCTGCAAAGCAGCCAAAAGCCCAATCAGAAGATGCATACCTGTATTTGAGTCGCCAAGAGCGGCTCCGGACTGTGTGGGGATATTATACTCACCGTCATACCATCCCGTAGTGGAAGCAGCACCACCTGTAACCTGGGCGATAGGTTCATAAGCCTTAAGGTCTTTATATTTGGATGATTCCGGGAAACCTTTGATAGTACCGTAAATGCAACGAGGATTCAACTGATGAACAGCTTCCCAGCTAAATCCGAGTTTGTCCATTGCACCCGGGTGAAGGTTTTCAACAAACATATCGGCCTCCTTGATAAGCTTTGTAAGAATTTCCTTCCCATCAGGAGTCTTTGCGTCTAAGGTCAGCGATTTCTTATCTGAATTCAACTGGAGGTAATAATATGATGGCAGATTAGGATTAAATTGAAGTTCCTTTCTTGTGGCATCGCCGACACCCGGTCTTTCAATCTTAATCACATCAGCACCTAACCAAGCAAGCATCTGAGTGCAAGAAGGTCCTGACTGTACTTCTGTAAAATCTACAACTTTAATCCCCTTGAGAGGTGCTACATTTTCCATAATTCCTGTTTTTTAATTGATTATTATAATTTAATTTTATTTTTTAAACAACTCTGATTATCTTTTGGTTCAAAAATTTTGAATTAAATGTATAAAACTTTAAAGTCTTATATTAAACCTCCTTTTCAATACGTTATCTAATAAGAATAAGCATTTTAACTGATGTCGAAACGTCTGCCAAACAACCTAAACTTACACAAGATAAAAGATCTTAAGTTAAGCGACATTAAGGCCATGTCGGCCAACCTAAAACACGTTCATCTCACCTGGTACCAATGGATATTTGTAGCGGTGGGAATGATTGTTGTTATAGGGGGGATAGTCTGGATATGTCTACCCAAACCCAAGGAACCCGAATATCCCGTAGTAGCGGTGGAAACCGTTGAAACTGATAACGTCAGCATTTACGGAGATTATGTGGGAAGAATTAACGCCCACCAGTTTGTAGAAGTAAGAGCCCGTGTAGAGGGATATCTGGAAAAAATGCTGTTTGATGAGGGCACTTATGTGGAAAAAGGGCAGACTCTTTTTATAATCGACCCTTTGTTGTATAAAGCGAATGTTGAAAGTGCCAAGGCCCGTCTTAATAAGGCCAAGGCGCAAGCTCTTAAAGCAGAACGCGATCTCAACCGTATAAAACCCCTCTATGAAGAAAATGCGGCAAGCCAGCTTGACTTAGACAATGCAGTGGCTGCTTACGAATCTTCCCATGCAGATGTAGTGATCGGGGAAGCCGATCTCACTCAGGCTGAAATGGTGTTGGGCTACACATCAGTTAAATCCCCGATATCAGGCTATATTTCAGAAAGAAATGTGGATATAGGCACATTAGTGGGCCCCGGAGGTAAATCTCTGCTTGCAACCGTTGTAAAGACAGATACAGTAAGAATCGACTTCAGTATGACTGCTCTCGATTACCTGCGATCGAAAGAAAGGAACGTTAATATAGGACGTAAGGATTCGACCCGTAACTGGGACTCCTATGTGACAGTGACCCTTGCTGACGGTTCGGAATATCCTTTTAAAGGCATTGTGGATTTTGCTGATCCACAAGTAGATCCTCAGACTGGCACATTCTCGGTAAGAGCTGAGATGCCAAATCAGAACAGAGAACTGCTTCCCGGACAGTTCACGCGCGTAAAGATGCTTCTTGACGTTCGTGAGAATGCTGTAGTTGCACCGTCACGAGCACTTGAAATTGAAAAAGGGGGAGCTTTCATATATGTGGTCAGACCTGATTCTATAGTGGAGCGACGTTATGTGGAAATAGGCCCTGAAATTGGCAATAACACTGTGATTGAACGTGGATTAGCTAAGGGTGAGAATATTGTTGTGGAGGGTTTTCATAAACTCAATCCCGGCATGAAGGTAAAACCGGTAGCTCCGATTCAAGAAGGAATTGAAGAGAAATGAAGTCTGATTTTTTCATAGACCGGCCTGTCTTCTCTATAGTAATCTCTGTAGTTATAGTGATTATAGGCGTAATCGGCCTTACTTTGCTGCCTGTAGACCAATATCCCGATATTGTTCCTCCCTCGGTCAGGATATCCGCCTCCTATCCGGGAGCCGATGCCCAGACAGTCACCCAGGCAGTAGCAACCCCTATAGAGCAGGAACTTAACGGAACGCCCGGAATGCTCTATATGGAATCCACAAGTTCAAATTCTGGAGGATATAATGCCACCGTTACTTTTGATATAGGCACGGATCCCGATATCGCTGCTGTAGATATACAAAACAGGATTAAAAAAGCTGAAGCACGTCTCCCGGCTGAAGTGGTAAAAAACGGGTTATCGGTGGAAAAGCAGGCATCGAGCAGGTTAATGACAGTGACCCTTCTCTCTTCTGATCCGAAATTCGATGAAATCTATCTTTCCAATTATTCCACGCTGAATGTTCTCGATATGCTTCGGCGAATACCGGGAGTGGGAAGTGTCACCAATGTCGGCAGCCGTTATTACGCAATGCAGATATGGGTTCAACCTGACAAACTTGCTGACATGGGTATCACCATCAAAGATCTCCAGAACGCCCTGCAAGACCAGAACCGGGAATCTGCGGCCGGTGTTTTCGGGCAGGCTCCGATGGAGGGTGTGGATGTAACTATCCCGATCACTGCAAGAGGAAGGCTTTCCTCCGTAGAGGAATTCGAGCAAATTGTAATTAGGGCCAACCCTGACGGTTCCATAATCCGATTAAAAGATGTGGCCCGAGTTTCTCTTGAAGCCCAATCTTATAACACAGAGAGCGGAATCAACGGGGAGAATGCGGCAGTCATGAATATCAACCTTTTACCCGGAGCTAATGCTATTGACGTGGCAAAGAGGGTGAAAGAGGAAATGAGGGAACTAAGCAAGAATTTTCCCGAAGGAATAACATACGATATTCCTTTTGACGTCACCACATATATCTCAGAGTCTATCCATCATGTTTACCGCACCCTTATAGAGGCAATAATCCTTGTAATTATAGTGGTGTTCTTCTCCCTTCAGAGCTGGCGCGCCACAGTTATTCCTATGGTGGCGGTCCCAATCTCTCTGATAGGTACTTTCGGAGTAATGCTCATGTTCGGATTCTCACTGAATATGCTTACCCTCCTGGGGCTTATCCTTGCTATCGGTATAGTAGTTGACGATGCTATTGTGGTGGTAGAGAATGTAGACAGGGTGATGCGTCAGGAGAAACTTTCACCTTATGAAGCCACCAAGAAAGCTATGAGCAATCTCGGAGGAGCGCTTGTTGCGATGTCGCTGGTGTTGTGTGCGGTATTCGTACCCGTAAGTTTCCTCTCGGGAATCACCGGAATGCTCTACCGTCAGTTTACAGTTACCATCGTTGTTTCTGTGATTATTTCTACGATTGTAGCCTTGACGCTTAGCCCGGTGATGTGCGTGCTTATGCTTCGCCCTCAGACTAAAAAGAAACATAAGATATTCCGTCGGATTAACATTTGGCTGGCCAGAGGCAACCGTATCTATGCAAAGCTTATAGTTAAAGCATTGACTCGGTCAAGGCGAGTGATTGCGGCTTTCGGAATAATCCTGATAGCTATCTGGCTCCTTAACAGTTTCCTCCCCCAAAGTTTCATACCACAGGAAGACCAGGGATATTTCACCGTTGAGCTTGAACTTCCGGAGGATGCCACCATAGAGCGTACCCGTAAAGTAACCGAACGTGCCATGGATTTCCTGATGGAAGAGCCGGATGTAGAATATGTATTGAATGTGACCGGTTCCAGTCCTCGTTTAGGCACTTCTCAGGCACGAAGCCAGCTCACAGTGATTCTAAAGCCATGGGAGGAACGGAAAAGCTCCAATATGGGGGAGATTATAGAACGAGTGAAAAAAGAGTTGTCACAATATCCGGAAAGCAAGGTATATCTGTCACGACCTCCGGTGATTCCGGGATTGGGAGCTTCGGGCGGTTTTGAGTTCGCACTTGAGGCCCGTGGTGATGCCACCTACTCGGATGTGCAAAAAGCTGCCGATACTCTGTTATATTATGCTTCTATGCGTCCGGAACTGTCAAGTATGGCATCATCAATGCAAAACGACATCCCACAGCTTTATTTCGATGTAGACAGAGACAAAGCAAGGCTTCAGGGAGTGCAGATGTCGGATATTTTCACCACGATGAAAACCTTTACAGGTTCAGTCTACGTAAACGACTTCAATCTCTATAACCGTATCTATCGCGTTTATATACAGGCCGAAGCGCCATATCGTGCCAGAAAGGAAAATATCGGCCTCTTTTATGTGAAAGGCACCGGAGGTAAGATGATTCCTATATCTTCACTTGGCAATACAAACTATACTGCAGGAGCCGGCACAGTGAAACGATTCAATATGTTCACTTCTGCTCCCTTCACAGGCGAAGCTGCCCATGGCTATAGTTCAGGACAGGCCATGAAAGCAATCGAAGAGATTGTAGAGCAACATCTTCCCGATAATATCAGGATAGAATGGAGTGGCCTCTCTTATCAAGAGAAACACGCAAGCGGGAAAACAGGACTGGTTCTTGCACTGGCTTTCATATTCGTTTTTCTCTTCCTGGCAGCCCAATATGAGAGCTGGACTATACCGATAGCCGTTTTGCTGACACTGCCGATTGCTTGTGTGGGAGCATACATCGGTATTTGGCTCCTGGGACTTGAAAATAATATCTATTTCCAGATCGGACTTGTTATGCTCATCGGATTGGCCGCTCGAAATGCAATCCTGATAGTGGAATTTGCCAAAGAGGAAATGGAGAAAGGAAAAGATGTGGTAGGAGCAGCGTTAACAGCCGCCCATTTAAGGTTCCGGCCAATAGTCATGACTTCACTGGCATTTATCCTGGGGTTGATACCTCTTGTGATTGCTTCAGGCCCCGGGTCAGTCAGCAGACAAGGAATAGGCACCGGTGTCTTTTTCGGCATGGTCACCGCAATCACGGCCGGAATTATCTTTGTGCCATTCTCTTTCGTTTGGATTTATAGAATCAGAAATTTCGTAAATACGAAAAGAGGCATTCCCCGCCAACCTGAGGAGTAGAAGATGCCTTTCAAAATGAATATGAAGAATTTAATTTACATAATCTTCTTAGCTTTTCTCTGTTCCTGTTCTGCAGTGAAGAAACTCACTAAGCCGGAACTACAAATGCCGGAGACGGGGACCATGGGGTATTCTCTTGATTCCCTCACGATTGCCGACCTGGGCTGGTGGGAATTCTACGGCGACGGTTATTTAAGAGATATCATAGACCGGGTATTATCGGAAAATAAGCGTCTCCTGATGGCGGCAGAGAGAGTTGAACAGGCCAGATATTTATATAATGTGGAGAAAGCGAACCTTTTGCCGGAACTGGCATTTCGTTTGCCTTGGAACCATGAAACAAACCATTACTATAAGGAGCTTGACCTTATCGATCCTGAAATCGGAGTGAAAGCTACTATCAATTGGGAGGTGGATCTATTTGGAAGTCTTAGATGGAATAAGAAAAAGGCACTAGCCAATTATCAGGGGACACTCGAAGATGAGAGGGCGATGAGAATGCTGCTTGTGGCTGAAACAGCCACTGCATATTTCAGGCTTGTAGCGCTCGACAATGAGTTGTCGATCGTTAAGTCTACAATGGAAACACGCGAAGAGGGAGTAAGACTTGCCAAGTTGCGGTTCACCGGTGGTATCACATCAGAGACTGTTTATCAGCAGGCCCAAGTCCAATATGCTACAGCAGCCGCACTCATCCCGAATCTGGAATATAATATAAAAGTTGCGGAAAATCAAATACTTTTATTAATGGGTGCTCTTCCCAATGAGGAGGTGAAACGTGCATCTATACTAAAAGACAATACCTTGCCGTTGAGGATACCGATGGGCATACCCTCTACCCTGCTGGAGAGACGACCCGACATACGGTCGTCGGAAGAGAAACTGAAGGCAGCAGTAGCAAATGTCGGTTATACCTACGCCAAAAGATTCCCATCGTTGAACATTGAACTCACAGGAGGATTGGAAGATAATGATTTCAAGAACCTCTTCAAATCTCCATTCACTTATGTGGCTGAAAATTTTGTAGCGCCATTATTTGATTTTGGGAAGAGAAAAAACCGCTATAAGGCAGCAGTGGCTTCTTACAATGAATCAAGGCTCGCTTACGAAAATAAAGTGCTTGAAGCTTTTAATGAAGTGGATAATGCTCTGACGCGTTATAATTCAGCGCGGATGGCAGTTACAAAAGATACCGAATTGCTGGAGGCAGCCGACAAGTATCAGGAACTTACCTGGAAGCAATATCGGGGCGGCACGATCAATTATATCGATGTGCTTGATGCTCAAAGACGCTATTTCGAAGCCCAGATTGCCAGAATGAACGCTATTCGGGATGAACACCTTGCCCTGGTTCAGCTTTACAAGGCCTTAGGAGGAGGATGGCAAATAAACCCGGAATAAAAAACCGGATATTTGAGGAGTATCAGGTGCTTGAGTAGTATGTGAGAAAACAATATAACCGGGAGAAACAGAGGGAATTATAGCGAATTTCCTAAAATTGATTTAGGGTTTCTATTACAAGGCTGACTTCGTCATCAGTTATGACAGGAGAAATAGGCAACGACAGTTCTTCGCGATGAATTTTTTCTGTCACGGGTAACGATAGACTGTTCCATTCCGGATAACATTTCTGTTTATGGGGGGCGACGGGATAATGTATCAGAGTTTCTATTCCATTATTCTTTAAATACTCTTGTAAAGAATCTCTTTCCTCACTGAAAATCGGGAAAATATGAAAAACATTATCCGTGGTTGCTGAAAATTCCGGCAAGATTATCTTTTCATTTTTTATCTCCGTCAAATATTTTTGTGCCACATCTCTTCTTCGCTGATTTTCATCGTCAAGATATTTCAGTTTAACATTCAAAACTGCAGCCTGAAGTTCATCTATGCGAGAGTTGACTCCTTGCATATCGAAAATGTATTTCTCATGGGAGCCATAATTACCTAAAGCCCTGACAACTTCGGATAGTTGCGGGTCATTAGTAGTGACAGCTCCTGCATCTCCCAAAGCACCAAGATTTTTCCCGGGATAAAAACTATGACCTGAAGCATCGCCCAAACTTCCCGTTTTTCTAATTTCAGCACCCTCTGAGGCAGTAGTATATAAACATCCTTGAGCCTGTGCATTATCTTCAATCAACTTCAAACCATAATTCCGGCATATCTCGCCTATTCGTTGTGTGAAAGCATTCTTCCCATAAAGATGCACAATTATTACGGCCCGTGTCTTTGGAGTTATAGCCGTTTCAATCCTCCTGTCGTCAATTTGTAAAGTAGAGGGATCCGGTTCCACCAAAACAGGTTTCAATCCAGCACGTGTTATTGCAAGAATTGATGCAATATACGTATTTGCCGGCACGATTACTTCATCACCCGGTGCTAACACTCCCAATTCCATATAACCCCGAAGTATCAAAGTCAAGGCATCCAGGCCGTTTCCACAACCAATTGCAAAACGTGTGCCTATAAAATCAGCATAAGCTTTTTCAAATTTTTCAGTTTCACGGCCACGTAGATACCAGCCTGAGTTGACTACCCTTTTTATAGCCTCCTCAATCTCCTCCTTATGTAGAGAATTTATTCTATGCAGATCTAAAAATTTAATCATCGGGCAAATCTACAAAAAAAAGATGAGACAGCTTTCATACTGTCTCACCTAAACTACTATGACATTTATTATTTTGAAGCACTTTTCCCCTTTTTTTCAAGTCTGGGACCTTGGCGGTCTACCTTGGTTCCTCTTTTCATTGAGGTAGCCTTGGCTTGTTCTTGCGGGGCATATAGATAGCAGTTTTCCAGGAAAATGATATATTGATCGGGATTCAATGTAGCTTTCACACCGTTGAGATATTTCTTCTTATCCTCAAGTTTCTTGGCCTGTCTTTCCTCCCTAAGCTGTTTTTTCTGCTCATCGGTGAGATTTTTATTCTCTTTGATTTTAGCCTTCTGTTCGGTAGTGAGTTGCACCGGACCGATTCCTTTTTGTAACTCTTGGAGCCTTTGTTGCTGATCTTCAGTGAGCTGTATTCCGTCGAACGGATTGAATTTTTGTCTGATTTCAGGACGGCCCTGCTGACGAGCCATTTTCACTTTATCCCCTTTCTTTACAGTCTCTTTCTGAGTAGTGGCTCCCGTAGTGGCATCAGTCTGTGCAAAAACATTGCCACCGAAAAGAAGTCCACTCACCAACATCATGCTTACTATTACTTTTTTCATCTTATTAACTTTTTGTCAGGTTATACTTTCCTATTATTAGTTTTGTCTGCAGAACTATCTGTCTTGTTTGTGAACACATCTATAAGACTTTATATAAATATCAAGGTTTAATGCCCCGGAGGATTTTTGATTTTCATTAACAGATAATCAAAAAATTTAACTACTAACTGAATTTTTTATTAACTTTACACAAAATAATAAGAATCATGGAAAAAGTTAACAAAGAATATCTTGCCAGACTTAGAAAAGCCATGAAAGAGCATGGCATTGACGCCGTAGTGATTTCAGGCACAGACCCTCATCAAAGCGAACTCCCTCCCATGCACTGGCGCGGTAGGGAATGGCTCACCGGTTTCGCAAGCGAAAACGGCACAAACGGGACTGCAGTCGTCACTGATAAGGATGCTCTGGTGTGGACCGATTCCCGATATTTCATACAGGCACAACAACAGTTGGCAGGTACCGGCTTCTCTATGATGAAAGAAGATGGCCCTGATGCTACCGACCTAATTGATTGGTTGGTAGAGCATATCGATGCCGGGAAGACAGTGGGCATCGACGGCATGACTTTTTCTGTTTCCTATGCACAACGAATCGAACAGGAATGTAACGACAACGGTATAAAATTTAACTCTGATTTCCCGCAGTTTGATTATATTTATCCTGAACGTCCGGGTCGCCCGTTAAATCCACTTTTCGTTCACGATGAGAAAATAGTTGGTCAGGATGTGGATTCAAAAATGGGTGATCTCATGACTGAGGTGAAAGCAGAACTTGCTAATTCCGTACTTATTTCCTCCCTCGACGATATAGCTTGGGCGACAAATGTTCGCGCAACAAATGATATCCTCTATTCCCCGATATTTGTGTCTTATCTATATGTTGACGATTCAAGACGGATCCTTTTCGTAGATGTAGAAAAAGTCACCGAAGAAGTGAAGAAACATCTGGATAAGTACCATATTGAGGTGAAACCTTACGACTCGGTGCTTGAATTTGTGTCTACACTTCCAAAGGTGAACCGCCTTTTACTTGACCCGGCAAAGACAGCAAGAGGAGTTTATGATAAAGTAGGATGCACCACTGTATTCGGAGGAGCCGGTGTGGCCCGGCTTAAGAGTATCAAGAACTCTACGATGCTC
Organism: Muribaculaceae bacterium; assembly: GCA_022509205.1. Lineage (GTDB taxonomy): Bacteria > Bacteroidota > Bacteroidia > Bacteroidales > Muribaculaceae > Lepagella. The sequence continues at coordinate 47,526 of JAFLTR010000008.1, forward strand.
CAAAACATCGATATAGCCATGGAAAAAGATGGAGTTGCTCTTGTAAAATTCTTCAAATATGTAGAAGAAAAAGCACCCTCCGGTAAGTTAACTGAAGTAGGTCTGGGTAAAATCTTGCGCGACCTTCGGTTGGCCGATCCTTCATGTGTGGATGAGAGTTTCCATCCGATAATCGGTTGGAACGCTCACGGAGCTATCGTGCATTATGAGGCAACGGCTGAAACCGATTTTACAATCGAGGGAGACGGGCTATTACTTGTGGATAGTGGAGGTCAATACACATTCGGCACTACAGATATAACAAGAACAGTGGCTATCGGCAATCCCACAGATGAAATGAAACATGACTTCACTATCGTATTGAAAGGACATATTGCTTTGGCTTGTGCAAAATTCCCGGAAGGGACACGTGGGGCACAACTCGATGTACTTGCACGCCAATTTATATGGGCCGACGGTAAGGCTTATTATCATGGCACAGGCCATGGAGTGGGCTTCTTCATCAATTGCCATGAGGGCCCGCAGAACATCAGGCTCAATGAAAATCCCGCTCGTCTTGAACCCGGAATGGTCACAAGTGATGAACCGGGCCTTTATATCGAAGACAAATACGGAATCCGGACAGAAAATCTTATAGCTGTAGAGAAATGGAAGACTACGGATTTCGGTGAGTTCTTCCGTTTCAAGACCCTTACCCTTTTCCCTTACGACAAGACTCTGATTGAAACTTCAATTCTGTCGCAACAAGAGGTAGACTGGATAAATGATTACCATCGGAAAGTATATGCACGTCTTGCTCCTTTGCTGAATGAGGAAGAAAAGACATGGCTGGCCCAAAAAACCTCTCCAATCTCCTCTCCTAACTGCTAATACGTAAACTTTAAACCGAAAATGGCTATTATAAGAAGTGTCAGAGGATTTACACCTAAAATCGGTAAAGACACATTCATTGCTGAAAATGCTGTCGTCGTAGGTGACGTGGTAGTGGGTGATGAGTGCAGCATCTGGTATTCTACCGTGCTTCGCGGAGATGTAAATTCAATAAGGATTGGCAACCGGGTCAATATCCAAGACGGAAGTGTGCTTCATACCCTATACCAGAAATCGACTATTGAGATTGGAGATGATGTATCGATAGGCCATAATGTCATAATACATGGGGCTAAAGTGAAGGATTATGCCCTTTTAGGCATGGGAAGCATCATCATGGATGATGCAGAAGTGGGAGTAGGAGCTCTTGTGGCTGCCGGCTCAGTAGTACTGGCAAAGACCAAAATTGGCGATCATGAATTATGGGCAGGATGTCCAGCAAAATTCGTGAAGATGGTGGAACCCGAAAAAGCCAAGGAAATGAATCAGAAAATTGCCCATAATTATCTGATGTATTCTAAATGGTATGATACCCCGGAACATAAAGGGTGATAAAATGCACAAACCGAAACTCATAGAGCTCAACCGGATCTACGATCATAGAGGGAATCTTTCGGTGGTGGAGCAATTCAAAGAGATACCGTTTGAAATTCAAAGGGTATATTGGCTTTATGATGTTCCAGGGGGTGAGAGCCGAGGGGGACATGCACATAAGGATCTCTTTCAATTTATTGTGGCAGCCAACGGGAGTTTCCATGTGAATCTTACAGACGGTAATGACGTCTATAGCTTCTTCCTTAATCATCCTTATATGGGAGTCTTAGTGCCTCCCGGATATTGGAGAACTTTAGATGACTTTTCCTCAGGTGCCGTTTGCCTTGTTCTGGCCTCCAACTATTTTGAAGAAGAAGACTATATCCGAGAATACGACGAGTTTCTTGATTACAAAAAAACATCTAATAAGAGGCTCACAGACGGAGACTAAAGAAATATTTGAAACTCAATAATTTCCTAAAGATATGACTATTTTTCCCGGCTGGAAAAAATAGCGTCGAAAGGATCTGATATTAAAGAGGGATTGTGTATGAGTCGTAACAGATGGCTCTCGCACCGAATCCCTCTTTTTGATGTATTAGATTTTCGTTGAGATACCGACCTCTATCTTCATTTGAAATACCAAAATCGAGATATTGCGTTCCATAAAAATTGGCATTGATGATATGTTCAATTATCGCATCGATAGCCCCCAATTCCTTTCCAAGGGGGGTGGCGGAGATATATTGAAGATGTAACACTCTGTCGGTAACATAACACAAAACTCCTCCGATCATACTATTATCCTTAAAAGCAGCTAAGAGTTTGATTTGAGGAAACTTTGATTTCAGATATAAAATTTCTTTAATTGAATGAACGGGGAGGACATTATACTTTTGACTCAGATTTTCCGATAAAATTTCCCAAAACGCTGACAAGTCTTCCGAAAAAGAAACCTTCACTCCTGCGGCATCCGCCTTCTTTACTATACGTCTCCTTAAAGTTGAGAATTTTATGGGCTCAATGGCGGTAAGTGTAGAAGAAACATTCCTCACTGAAAGCTTGGCTCCAAATCTAAATAAAGCATACAGATCCTCTTCAGCCGGCTGCCGATGATAGATATGAGGCACCGGTTTATATATAAATTCTTTAATTCCTTCTGATGAAATCCTATCAAGCAATAAGCCGAAAATATCAAGAATCGGTTGTGTCGTTGATTTATCATTCATAATCAGTCCTCCATAAGTCAGACCTGCATGTGAGGAAAGTATTTCTCCAATCTTACACGCAGGGAAAAGGACATATAGCTTATCATTTCGATAGACCATAAAGGAATTGTCGAGGAATCTATCGGAATGATAATCCATGTAATCGCGTTTAAAAAGAAAGGTCCCGTTTTTGGAATTTTCTACGAACTCGTCCCACCGGTGTTTGAAAGCCGGATCATATTTTACTATCCGAATATCATTCATCTCTGAAATGTCTTGGAAAAACCTAAATCACAAAAATAAATCCGATTCATGGGATATGCAAATTCTGAAACAAGGGAGAAGATAAAAAAATCAGCGAGGAATAATGTGAGAGTCTTTATTGATTTTTGGGAGGGTATCTTTCAAGATTTTGGAAAGTTTGGAAGCTCCTATGGCCGACAAATGATCGGGGTCGTAAAAATCTTCATCTATAAACCTTTCATCTCTCAAAAAATCAAGATACTCGATATCATACTTAACTTTCAATTCACGGATTGCCTCTCTCATTTCCTGTTCCTGATCCGGATTGAGGTTATTGTAATAACTTTCGTAGGTGGGAGTAGTGATAAAAAATATATCAAGTCCGTTATCCCGGGCATAATCTATCAATTCTTCTTGAATCTCAAGTACTTCGCTACGTCTCCCCAGATGGTCAGCGGTGTGATTTTTAGCTCTAAGTTCTCCGGTTTCTTTCCAATTCGGAGCCCTATTATCCAATGTATAACCTAAACCGAAGCCCAAAGAGTCACTGATATTGGATGGTTTCTTTAGGATCAGATTAGCCAATTGTCCCCTATATCCGTCAAAATCTGCTATCTCCAAATTGTAGATTGAAAAATCAGAATGAAGTTTCAGATGCATGCGGGTCTTATATTTTATCACTCTGACCCATTCATCGTCGTCTTCCATCTTTAGATCGGAATAAGTGAAGTATGAAATTGGGACAATAAGATATTTCAAATTAGGCATCAGTTCTTTATAATGCTTCAGTAATTCAAGATCATATTCAGGAGACTGGGAGACATTGGCCAGGTTAAAGACACTGTCGCCCATTTCCAAAGGATTAAGCCCATAGTATGTATGTGATGATCCCAAAATCAATGTTCTTATTTTGTCACCTTTCTCCTGAATATAGAGATTTTTCAACCCGTAGGATGAAGAGAGATTTCTCACTATTATTTCTCCTATAAGAAAGAAAATAACAGTGATGATTGAGAAAATAAGTATGTATTTTAGAAACTTTCCCATCCAATCATCTTTTCAAAATTTAAAATAGATAAATTCCTGAGATTGTCCGGCAAAAACCAAAGTAATCAGAAAAAAGATAAGACAACAGGCCCATTTCAAAGGTCTCAATGAGAAAATACCCCTTGCAGGGAAATCAAGCGGTGTTTCTTTATACCGTCCAAACCATTCAAGTAACAACAATATAAGACACCAGAGAATAGGTATCTTGCCACGAATGAAATCTGATGGTCTATAAGAAGAAAACATATTTGCAATATAGCCGAAAGCATCCCCGAGCGTCTCTGCCCTGAAAATAACCCATCCGATCATTACCAGTAAAAAAGTAATTCCCATCATCAAAGAGTCCCGCAAGATCGGAATCTCCGTTTTATAAGTCTTCCGGCCATAAATTCGAAAGGGTATGAACAATAAAGCATGATAAGCTCCCCATAGCAAAAATGTGAAATTTGCTCCATGCCATAACCCGCTCACTACAAAAACAGCCGCTGTATTTGCCACGGTTTTCGCTTTTCCTTTCCTGTTCCCTCCTAAAGGGATGTAAACGTAGTCCCGGAACCAGCCTGTTAAAGAGATGTGCCATTTTTTCCAAAATTCTGTGATATCTCTTGAGAAATATGGAAGACTGAAATTTTTCATAAGGTCTATGCCGAATAATCTCGCAGTGCCGATTGCTATATCAGAATATCCCGAAAAATCCCCGTAAATCTGGAATGTGAAGAGAAATGCACCAATCCATAAATTCAGAGTGCCAACCGAAGGCCAGTTCTGAAAAATTTGATTCACAATTATGGCACAATTATCTGCTACCACCATCTTTTTAAATAGCCCCCAAAGGATAAGTTTCATACCGCTTACCCCTCTTTCATAGGTGAACTTTCTCTCGGATTCCAGAAATTGAGGCAGAATGTTAGAAGCCCTCTCGATAGGACCGGCCACAAGTTGCGGGAAGAAACTTATAAATACGAAAAAAGCGGAAATATCCCTTGTGGCTCGTTGGGTGCCTCGCTTCACATCTATAAGATAGCTTGCAGCTTGAAATGTATAGAAGGAAATACCAACAGGAAGAATAATATCGAGGGTTGGAACATCGGGAGTGAATCCTACTGTTTCCAAAACCCTTACAAAGCTTTGGGTGAAGAAATTAAAATACTTGAATATAAAAAGAGTGCCAAAAGACAATACAAGCGCACTCCAAAAAACTAATGTCTTAAGTCCACTTTTTATTTTCTCTTCGCTTATGACAAGACCTCCGGCAAAAGAAATTAGGGAAATAAATATAATCAACAAGAGAAATCTAAAGTCCCACCATCCGTAAAACAGATAGCTCGCTAGAATCAGAAATATATTTTTACTTCTGCCTTTACGGCACAGGAACCAATAAACTAAAAAGACTATTGGAAGAAAAATTAAGAATTCAAAAGAATTAAAAAGCATCTCTTTACATTCAAGAAAACAAAATTAATGATTTATTTTTTACTAAGAAGCCTTTCCAAAATATTCTAATTCAAAATTCCCCAATGACACATTTTCTATTTTTACACAAAAGCCTGAAACAATTAGTTACGTATTAAAAATATCTTATTTTATTCCTGATCATATTTATCAAATCAAATCCGCAATAATTAATGGAATTTAGCGGTTGGTTTGAAATTAATAATTTTTTGCTTAATTTTGTGAATAACTAAACTTTCCGACCGGATACAAATATGACTATCAACGAAACCCAGGATGAGATAATTGCGGAGTTCTCGGACCTGACAGACTGGATGGACCGTTACGCGTATATAATAGACTTAGGCAATACCTTGCCCCCTTATCCGGAAAGCGAAAAGATTCCGGCCAATATAATTGAGGGATGTCAAAGCAGGGTATGGATCTCTGCCAAGAAAAATGATGATAATACAATTCATTTTGAAGCAGACTCCGATGCCCTGATTGTCAAGGGCATAATAGCGCTCCTTTTGAAAGTGCTCAACGATCGGACACCGGATGAACTCCTAAATGCCGACCTCTATTTCATTGAAAAAATTGGACTTAAAGAGCACCTCTCCCCTACTCGCAGCAACGGACTACTTGCAATGGTGAAACAAATTCATAATTACGCAAGGGCCTTTAAAATCCTCCAAAATTAAAAAAATTTAAATCTGAATATTATGTTTAAGAATCACCCTAAAGGCCTGATACCGGCAGCTCTCAGTAATATGGGAGAACGCTTCGGATATTATATCATGAATGCCGTGTTAGTGCTCTTCCTGTGTTCAAAGTTTGGACTTGCCGAAGAGACCAGTACAATCGTCTATTCGGTTTTCTATGCCGGAATTTATATCCTTGCCTTGGTCGGCGGTACGATTGCAGACCGCACAATGAACTATAAAGGTACTATTATCAGCGGTCTGTTGGTAATGACTATGGGATATGTGATACTATCAATACCAATCCTGGCAACTGAGGGGAACACCGCATGGCTACTGACGCTCACCTGCTTTGCCCTGTTCCTTATTGCTTTCGGAAACGGACTTTTTAAAGGTAATCTCCAGGCTATTGTGGGCCAGCTGTATGATAATCCTAAATATGCCTCCCAACGAGACGCCGGATTCCAAATTTTCTATGTTTTTATAAATATAGGCGGAGTTGCTGCCCCCTTCGTTGCTCCTATGCTCCGAAGCTGGTGGTTAAATGCCAACAACATGAATTATAACGCGAGTTTCCCGGCCCTGTGCCACCAATATTTAGGAAAAGCTGACACCATGACCGAAGAAACTCTTGAGAACTTCTATGCACTGGCTACCCAGGTAGGTAAAGGTACAGAGACAGCTATCTCCGATTTCTGCACCCAGTATCTTGATGTTTTCAACACAGGTATCCACTATTCTTTCCTTGCTTCTATCGGAGCAATGATTGTTTCATTGGCTATTTTCTTCTTTACAATGAATCGTCTTCCTAATCCATCTAAGAAAGAGGTGAAAGAAGAGAAAAAATTCACTCCGGAGCAGAAAAAGGAGATGGCCACAGAAATTCGTCAGAGAATGGGAGCCCTCTTTGCAGTGTTGGGTATAGCAGTATTTTTCTGGTTCTCTTTCCACCAAAATGGTACATCCATGAGCCTTTTTGCCCGCGACTTCATGGATACCTCTTCGATTGCTCCTGAAATTTGGCAGGCAATGAACCCCTTCTTTGTGATCCTGCTGACTCCCTTGATCATCATTCTTTTCTCTTCCCTCAGTCAAGCCGGCAAAGAGATTTCCACACCAAAGAAAATAGCCATCGGTATGGGACTGGCTGCAGTGGCTTATTTGTTTATGATGATATGGTCGTTTGTAAAGGATTATCCCTCAGGCACAGATTTCCGTGCTCTTGCAGAAGCTGTCAAAGCTCCTTTACTCTCCGATCCCTGGGTTTTGATACTCTACTATTTCTTCATGACAGTGGCAGAACTTTTCATCTCTCCGCTGGGGCTCTCTTTTGTATCAAAAGTTGCCCCGACCCACATGCAGGGATTATGCCAGGGATTATGGCTCGGCGCCACGGCAGTAGGCAATCTTCTCCTCTGGGTTGGACCGTTGATCTATAACAACAGTCCTATATGGGTAGCTTGGCTTGTATTTATGGTTGTCTGCCTGATTTCTATGGGAGCTATGTTCGCCATGCTCAAATGGCTTGAAAGAGTCACTGACGAAAAGCAACCTATCCCTGAGCCGGAGCCAACGAATAATAAGAAACGCGTGGCTCATGCCTAAATGAATATATTGGCTGCTACCCTGATATTTATTATCTGGGTAGCAGATACTTTTTATTAACCTTGTAAAATATAATACCATGAATATACCATTTGAGATTCAGAATTTTATAAAATTATACGAGAACAGTTTCAAAGACAATTGGGAACTGCCCGCCCTCTCAAATTATGGAGGTCCCCGGCAAACCTACGGGGAAATGGCAGAAGAAATCGCTAAAATCCACATGCTCTTCGAATCCCTTGGGGTCAAACAGGGTGACAAGATAGCTCTTTGCGGTAAGGATTCGGCCACTTGGGTAAAAATATTTATGGGCACCATCACCTACGGAGCCATTATCGTCCCGATTCTTTCAGATTTCAATCCTGTTGATGTCACCCATATCGTAAACCATTCAGAAGCATGTCTGCTGTTTGTCTCCGACCATATCTGGGAACATATTGAACCCGACAAACTCCTGAATGTTAAAGGAGTTATAAGTATTGAAAAGAAAGAAACCTTACATGAGACTCCCGAAACTGAACTTTCTCGTAATCTCCGTCTTCTTAAACGTCGGTTCAAGCGTAAATATCCCGATGGATTCCAGAAAGAGGATATCAAATATGCCGATAGAGACAATGAAGAAGTGGTTGAGATTAATTACACTTCGGGAACAACAGGATTCTCAAAAGGCGTTATGCTTACAGGAGCCAATCTCTCTGGCAACGTTTGTTTCGGTATATACGCCAAATTATTTGTGAGAGGTTCACACACCCTTTCCTTCCTCCCGCTGGCTCATGCTTATGGATGTGCTTTCGACCTCCTGACTCCGCTGGCACAGGGTGTCCACGTCTATATTCTTGGTAAAATACCCTCTCCTCGTGTGCTCCTTAAGGCTCTTTCAGATGTGAGGCCCAAACTCGTGATTTGCGTTCCTCTCATCCTTGAAAAGATCTATAAAAATCAGATCCTACCTATGATTTCCAAGGGTGCTGTAAGATGGACCCTTGCCGTTCCATTTCTTGATAGCCTGATTTATTCAAAGATAAGGAAGAAACTTATCGAAGCCTTTGGAGGCAACTTCTCTCAGGTGATTGTGGGAGGTGCAGCTCTCAACCATGAAGTGGAGGAATTCCTTAATAAGATAAAGTTCCCGTTCACAGTGGGATACGGTATGACGGAATGCGGACCGCTCATCTCTTACGCTCCTTGGAATGAATTTGTTTTGGGATCATGCGGTAAGACCATTCCGGATATGGAATCGAAAGTGATTTCCCCCGATCCTGAAAATATACCCGGTGAGATATGTGTAAAAGGAGTAAACCGCATGAAAGGTTACTTCAAGAATCCGGAAGCAACGGCCGCTGTGATAGATGAAGAGGGATGGCTTCACACAGGCGATATGGGTACACGCAGTGCTGATGGAGTGCTTTTCCTACGTGGTCGCAACAAGACCATGATTCTTTCCGGTTCGGGTCAGAATATTTATCCCGAAGAGATAGAAGCTAAACTCAACAATATGCCATTTGTAGCAGAAAGTCTTGTAGTGGAACGAGATGGTAAACTTGTGGCTTTGGTATATCCAGATTATGATGCGATGGATAAACTCGGAGTCGGACTTCCTGATATGGATGCCACCATGGAGAATACAAGAAAGGAACTCAACAAAATAGTGGCTCCCTATGAGCAAATCACAAAGATAGTGCTAATGCCCAACGAATTTGAAAAAACTCCTAAGAAGAGCATAAAACGATTCCTTTACACCCAAAATCCGGTGTAAGAAATATTCCGGATAAGACACTGAATTAACCTTGAATGGTGGAAACCTTGCAATAAAGGTCTGCCAAGTCAGGTTCTGAAGACATAAAGCCGGGTTGCATCATACCGAGGCAGTGCCACTAATTGCACGTCTGCTTCCCGGTCTGAAATAGTTTCCATCCCCTCCCCCACTTTCGCGCCGGCTTCTTCAAGAGCGGCGCGAACTGCTTGTAGGGCTTTCTCCGGCGTATTATTGTCTTTCGAAAGATGACAAAGGAAAATATGTTTCAATCTCGGAGTATATATTTCTTTAAGGAAAGCCGCTGTAGCTGTATTATCCATGTGGCCAATTGATGTCTGGATTCGTGCTTTCAGGAACTCCGGATATCTGCCGTAACGAAGCATCTGAAGATCATAGTTGCTTTCAATAACAAGATAGTCAGCTTGACTCATATAATGCCTTGCGCGGGTTTGAACCTCTCCCATGTCTGTTGCCAAAACAAAATTACGGTCACGGAAAGCAACGGAAAAACCCATATTGTCAGTGCCGTCATGTGGCACCTCAAATGCAGTGATCTCCAATTCTCCCGAACGAAAGGGTATTTCCTTGAAAATGGCTATATGATAATCCTTTATACGTTTGGATATATTGTGGTGCCTTAATATTGAATTCATTACCCGGTTTGTACAATACACCTTCATGTGTCGATTGTTTCTCACCAAAGTATAGGCATACTTAATATGATCGGAGTGGTCGTGGGTAAGCAAAACTCCGTGCACCTTCTTGATATCAATTCCGTTAGCTCTGATTCGTGCCTCGATCTCATCAGCCTTTACTCCTGCATCTATTATTATTCCCCCTTCGCTTGTTCCGATATAGCTGCTATTACCACTTGAGCCCGAACCAAATGAAATATAATAAAGCAATCCGTCAGAATTTGCCACTTCCGGTTTTGGCACGGAAACGACCATTCTATCGTAGACGCTACGATGCATTGGCTGTCGTTCCTCTTCCTCCCAAATAAAAGGTAACTCTCCGATTCCCTCAAATGATATTTTTTTCCTCCCCATTATATTCCGCTGTTAAATAAAAAAATTGTCGGGACTTTACTTAGATCGAATCCCTTATTACGCCAGTCCTTAACCTTTCGCGTTATAATTTTTTCATCAGGAGCAGTGATATTTGAAGCCACACACAAGAGAGTCTCACCGTTTAAAACCTTAAGAAGACTTTCCATCATCTTAGCATTTCTATAAGGAGTTTCTATGAATATTTCCGTCTCTCCATTTTTACGACTCCTTATTTCAAGTTCCCGCAGCGTTTTATCCCTCTTATCATTCTCTACAGGGATATAACCATTAAATGCAAAACACTGACCGTTAAGACCGGATGCCATAAGTGACAACAATATACTTGATGGACCGACCATAGGCACGACATTCAATCCTTCCGCCTGAGCCATCCTGACCACGGAGGCTCCCGGATCAGCAACTCCGGGACATCCGGCTTCACTCATCAAACCTACAGGCTCTCCATTCCTTAACGGCTCAAGAAATCCCGTTATTTCCTCAGGACGGGTATGAGAATTGAGTTCATAAAATTGTAATGTGGAAATTTCAATTGATGGCACCATGCGTTTAAGGCATCTTCTGGCGGTCCTTACATTTTCTACAATATAATGCTTGATTCCCTTGACCAATTCAAGGTTGGCATCCGGCAACACATCCTTTACAGAACCGTCATAAATCGGCACCGGCAACATATACAACGCTTTTTTAAGCTCCATATAGCAAATTTACTTAAAAAATCGCTACCCTATGTCCTTTTTCATTTTATCTTAAACGGAAATAAAATTAAATTTGCAGTTAGATAAAAAATTTAGCCCGTATTAAAGCCCTTTTTAGAATCTATTGTAAAGTTTGCAGGCGCAGGTTTTAAGAAATTTTCTTCCCCTTCGGAATGAGCTGACTTTTTTATAGGGGAAGTGTAACTTAATTCACTTGATGAGCAACTATTCAATATGACATTCCTATTTTATTTCAAATAAAATGATATAAATATGTATTATAAACATCATATCCTACTCTTTTCATGTTTACTTCTTGCAGCTTGTTCGCAACAACGCCAAGTAGTTCCCTATGAAATTGACACGGATGAAATTTACCAGGCATGGGCTCCTAATGAAGAGGATATGCCTGAAGGATTGACGTTCGGGCCTGACAGCATTCCAGGTTTTATTTTCGATTATGAGATGACATCCGATAAGGAAAATGTCTATATTTTCCTTGATAATCTCACAGTGCTTGACGTAAATCCTGAAATCACACAGTCGCTATTTGAGTTCGTTTATTCCCAATTAAGCGAGTATGGTTTTATTTCCGACAAAGCTTCATATAATTCTGATGAAATTAGTCGGCTCCAAGCTGAAGGGTTTCCCTACGACCAAGCTTCTGCAAAGGTAATAGAACAATTCCAAACTGATTTCAACAATCAGATAGAGACCATAGAGCAGTTCAATACTCCCTTCAACGCGCACTTCCAGATTTATCCCATATATTTCACTAAAGATATTGTTACCTACCGACTTTCCGCATATTGCTACACCGGAGGTGCCCACAGCATGAACACCTCTTACATTCGTAGTTATAATCTGGCCTCCGGCAAATGTTTAGGCTTTGATGATATTGTTGCCCCACAGGGACGTGAGATTGTGCGTCAAGAAATTGCTGCGCACATGGCATATTCCTATCCCATCTATGAAAACATCACTACAGTAGACCAATATATAGACTCCCTTAACGTTTGGCTCTATCATTTCGATTCAAATGACAACCACCAAAAAATCACTTTGGAAAATTTTCCCACAGGAGATGTCGCCCTAGTAAAAGAGGGTTTGGTTAGCGTTTATCAAATGTATGAGCTTACCCCCGGATCCGACGGTTGTCCGGTAGTTGTGATCCCCTATAAGGATATAAAGGGATGCCTGACAGGCTATTAATTTACAAACCAAAAGTAATACATTCTTCTAAATAGCTGAAAAACTCAATGGCAGAAGATATAGATAAAGATTTTGACCAAGATGACCTGAACCCCGGACATCTTTCCTCCGACTATAACCCCGATGCTGTCTCCAAGAAATCGGCCTTATCCGGTATGTATCGCGACTGGTTTCTCGAATATGCCAGTTATGTGATACTCGAAAGAGCTGTGCCTCACATTGAAGACGGT
>JAFLTR010000080.1 GCA_022509205.1 Muribaculaceae bacterium
GAAGGGCTTCGAGTCGGCAATGGCCAACGGAGCACTTGCAGGTTACTCTATCGACTCGATGAAGGTTACACTGAAGGACGGTTCGTTCCACCCTGTGGACTCCGACCAGCTGTCGTTCGAAATCGCCGCACGCAACGGTTATCGCGTGGCTGCTCCCAAGGCAGGCTCGGTGATCATGGAACCCGTCATGTCGGTTGAGGTCGTAACCCCCGAGGAGAATATGGGTGACATCATCGGCGACCTGAACAAGCGCCGCGGTCAGATTCAGGGCATGGAGGCCAAAGGTACGGCCCGCGTGGTGAAGGCCAAGGTACCCCTGTCGGAGATGTTCGGCTACGTGACGGTGCTGCGTACCATTTCGTCGGGACGTGCAACGTCGTCGATGGAGTTCTCGCACTACGAAGAGGTGCCGGCAAACCTGGCCAAGGAGATTATCGAGAAGGCCGCAGGCAAACGCAAAGATTTGGAATAATAAGAGTTTAGAAAGGATATGAATCAGAAAATCAGAATCAAACTGAAGTCTTTCGACCACAATCTGGCTGACAAGTCGGCCGAGAAAATCGTAAAGACCGTGAAGAGTACGGATGCTATGGTCAGCGGCCCGGTGCCTCTGCCGACGCGCAAGCAGATTTTCACGGTGAACCGTTCGACGTTCGTCAACAAAAAGGCTCGTGAACAGTTCCAGCTCTGCACCTTCAAGCGCATTATCGATATCTACTCGTCGACCCCGAAGACCATCGACGCTCTGATGAAACTGGAGCTGCCGTCGGGTGTCGAAGTGGCAATCGAGGTGTGATAGATTGCGCCGCGGGGGCGGCTGAAAAG
>JAFLTR010000081.1 GCA_022509205.1 Muribaculaceae bacterium
GTCTTCGTTGGTTGGTGATGTTTTCTCGTAAGAGAGGCGAAAAGACCATGAAGGAAAGACTCGCAAACGAAATTATGGATGCTGCAAACAATACAGGTGCAGCAGTTAAGAGAAAAGAAGATATGCACAAAATGGCAGAAGCAAACAAGGCGTTTGCACACTACCGCTTCTAGAGTAAATAAAGGAGGAGAAAACCTTGGCTGGAAGAGAATATCCGTTAGAGAGAACCAGAAATATAGGTATTATGGCTCATATCGATGCCGGTAAAACGACATTGACAGAGCGTATCCTGTATTATACTGGCGTAAACTACAAGATCGGTGACACTCACGAAGGCACTGCTACCATGGACTGGATGGAGCAGGAGCAGGAAAGAGGTATCACGATCACATCAGCCGCTACTACGTGCCACTGGACGTTGGAAGAGAACTGCAAGCCAAAAGACGGCGCATTAGAGCATCGTATCAATATCATTGATACGCCCGGTCACGTTGACTTTACTGTAGAAGTTGAGCGTTCACTCCGTGTACTTGATGGCGCCGTAGGCGTATTTTGTGCAAAGGGTGGTGTTGAACCACAGTCAGAGAACGTATGGAGACAGGCTGATACCTACAATGTACCGAGAATGGCGTTTATCAATAAGATGGATATCTTAGGCGCCAATTTCTACGGTGCTGTAGATCAGATTAGAACCAGATTAGGTAAAAACGCTATCATTCTTCAGCTGCCAATCGGCAAGGAGGATGATTTCAAG
>JAFLTR010000082.1 GCA_022509205.1 Muribaculaceae bacterium
CTGGAGGCCTCCGCCGCCGAGGCGCTGTTTGTCTCCCAGGTCCAGCACGCCGCCCGGGTGAAGGTGGATGAGGAGGGCTGCGAGGCGGCGGCCTATACCTATATTGGTATGCCCACCTCCGGTATGCCCCCCGCCGACGAAGTGGACTTCATTCTGGACCGGCCCTTCCTGTTCGCCATCACCGGGGACAGCGGCCTGCCGCTGTTCGTGGGCACGGTCAATCAACCATAAAAAATTCTCCCCGGCTAGGCCGGGGAGAATTTTTTTATAGACCTAAAACCTTCGCGCACCGGTCACACAGCTCGGCATGGTGGCCGGGCGTTCCGATATGCCCGTCGTGGTTCCAGCAGCGGGGGCACTTGGGGGCCTCGCTCAGCTTTACGGAGATGTTGATTCCGTCCGCTTCGCCCCGCTCCACCGTCACCTTGGACACAATGAACAGCGCAGCCAGCTCGTCCTCGCTGAACTCAGGCAGCGCTCCGCCGCCCGAGAGGACGATCTCCGCGTCCTGGTTCTTCTTCACGCCGCTGGCGCGGGCGTCCTCCAGCGCCTTGTTCACGCCGTCCCGCAGGGCGATGAGCGCGTCCCACTTCTCCATGGCGGCCGCATCCAGCGCGTACCGTGTGAAGGGCTTGTTCATCTCGTTGAGCACCACGTTCCGGGGGTCGTCGCCCTCCCGGTGGGGCATGGACAGCCAGATCTCGTCGCAGGTAAAGGCC
>JAFLTR010000083.1:0-258 GCA_022509205.1 Muribaculaceae bacterium
ACGATCAACGAGGCGGTTGCGTGGGACTATATTCCGTGGACGCCGCAGCTCGAGGCCCTTGCGCGGCAGACGAAAGCCGTCTGCTTCGGATCGTTGGTGCAGCGCTCGGCCGTCTCGCGTGCGACCCTCGGTCGATTCCTCGACACGATGCCGCAGTGCGACGATTCGCTGGTGGTCTTCGATGTGAATCTGCGGCAGCATTTTTACGATGCGGCGATTCTGGATGCCTCGATGCGGCGCTGCAACGTACTCAAGATT
>JAFLTR010000083.1:268-705 GCA_022509205.1 Muribaculaceae bacterium
CGAGGAACTCGAGACGGTGAGCCGTCTGTTCGGCATTCCGCAGGCCGGGGTGCAGGAGCGGTGTCGGTGGCTGTCGGAGCGATACGGACTGAAGATGCTGATTCTGACCTGCGGCATCAACGGCAGTTATCTCTTCTCGGCCGAGGGCTGTTCGTTCCGGGAGACGCCGCGGGTCGAGGTGGCCGATACGGTGGGGGCGGGCGATTCGTTCACGGCGGCCTTCATCGCGTCGATCCTCAAGGGCCGGTCGCTTCCCGAGGCGCACCGCACGGCGGTCGAGGTCTCGGCCTTCGTCTGCACGCAGAACGGCGCCATGCCGCAGCTGCCGGCGGAGTGGACGAAATAATTAGGCCGAGTTAGGGAATTAACTACGCTTCGCTCGTTTCCCTTTTGGGATGGCTTAAAAGAAAAACGGGCAAATCCATTGCATGGACTTT
>JAFLTR010000084.1 GCA_022509205.1 Muribaculaceae bacterium
GGCAGAAAGAACTATCTTTTCTGTGGCAATCACAGAGCAGCCGAGGATATGTGCGTGGTGCAGTCGTTGCTCGCCACCTGCCGTAACCACGATGTCAATCCCAGGGCTTATCTCAACGATGTCATAACCAATATGCCTTACTACGAAAAAGCGTCTCCCCTGGAACTGGCATCCCTGCTGCCTCACCGCTGGATAAAGGACCATCCGGAAGCAAAAATGAACAAGGTCCGGGAAATGGCTAAATGATATAATTGCTGTACTACAAAAATACTAAAGACCGATTCTTGCATAATAGATGAACCGGTATTTATAAATCTACAAAAGTACAAATCCTTGTATTCCTCCAAAAGGTGTACTTCAGTTAATGCTTACAGATTAAAAGCGAATGACATAAGTTTAAGTGTAATGAGGTTAGAGAATAGAATTAGTGGACCCGTGATTAGAGTATAGAGAAGGATGGACTTGTTAAGGTTGGACTTAATATCGGAAATAATGAAATCAGAGATTTTTTGATTCTTCTTAATTGTAAGAAGTTAAAATCGCTGGATTAGAAAAATTACAAAAGACCGATTATGCTGTCATAGATGAACCGATCTTTATAAATCTACAAAAGTACAAATCTTTGATACTAACCGGAATGTATGTTTCAGTTAATACTTAACATTAGGACAATAGAAATAACTTTTTTATGGTCTCA
>JAFLTR010000085.1 GCA_022509205.1 Muribaculaceae bacterium
TTTCTATGGGCAGGCTTACAATTCAGAGGTGCTTCTCAAGGTTGATGGCGACTATTGCGTGCCGGTATCGACGGAAACCTCACCCGTGTATCAGCGTAAGGAAAAGGCCGACGCCAATGAGCCGGACAGCTATGAACTGGTACGCTACAACCGCAATTATATCTATGCCCAAAATATGTTCTTCCCCCGTATGTACAGCGACAATCCGGAACATAAACAGGCATACGAGAATTGGATGGGCGGTGTGAAAGGACGTCAGGTGACCTTCACCAACTGCGGCCGTACATCAACCGTCAAGATACCCACGATGGCCGAGAATCTCTATTTCTTCATGTCCTATCAGATGAACTTCATGTACTGGCGTTATTTCATGTGGAACTTTGCCGGTCGACAGAATGACATTCAGGGTCATGGTGAATTGGAACACGGCAACTGGGTAACGGGCTTGATAATTGGCGATTGGGCGATCAAGAGAAATTGCCTTCCGAACTGCGCGAGAACAAAGGCTATAACGTATTCTATGCTCTACCGCTGTTGCTGGGACTGTTGGGCTTGTTCTGGCAAGTATATAAGGATGGCTCTACTGCTGCAACGTCAAAGGGAGGAAAGAATCCTGCCGTGGCCAATGTGAACTCGGGAGTTGGCGTCAAGCAGTTCTGGGTCGTTTTCTTCCTTTTCTT
>JAFLTR010000086.1 GCA_022509205.1 Muribaculaceae bacterium
ACATCATATTTTTGGATCACCTGATGCCTGACATGGACGGTATCGAAACGTTAAGCCACATAAGAAGTATGGGGCAAAAATATACATCGCTTCCGGTCATTGCGCTGACTGCAAACGTCATGTCCGGAGCAAAAGAACGTTACTTAAACGCGGGCTTTACCGATTTTCTGGAAAAACCCATCAACGCGGCAAAACTGGATGAAATACTGCTGAATTATCTGCCGGCGGAATACATAAAATTGGTATGATAAAAGCCCCCTATCAGGGGGCTTTTATCATAAATGTTTAGTCCAAATGGAACACTGTCTTTAAGTCGATGCTCACGGGACTGTTATCGGGATTAGTCTCCATGATATCCGCCATGAAATCCCACCATTTGCGGTTAATGGCAGTATCGGCACCCTTTGCCCAAAGTTCCTCATCCTCAATCTCAATATAGCCAAACAGAGTCAGTGTCTCCTTGTCTAAAAAGATCGTATAATTCTTTCCGCCATGCTCATGAATCATGTCCTGCATCTCCGGCCATAACTCGTTGTGTCTCTTCTCATACTCCGCTTCCTGTCCGGGAAACAGTTTCATTTTAAATCCTTTGATCATTGTACGTACCCTCCTGATTATTCTTATTTTGGCGCCGCTTGTTTTTCTTTTGCGCTCGTGTA
>JAFLTR010000087.1 GCA_022509205.1 Muribaculaceae bacterium
CGTTTTAAATGAGTTTTTCAACTATATGAGTATAGCCGCCTATTGGTATACCTTGGTAGCGGTCGCGGAAATAGTTATTGTCGAAGCGAAAACGAATTGGCAAGCGCTTGATTATAAAGGTAGGCAGCTTGCTGCAGGGTCTGCCCCACTGCTTTTCGGTATAACCTTTCACCAGCTTTTCGTATACGTCTGTGCCTACCAACTTAAGCGCTTGTTCTTCAAGATTTTTGGGTTCATCTATGTTTAACTCTGCAATTTGCTCTGCTATTTTTGCCTTTGCTTCGGCCGGTGTCTTGATACTCCACATTTTACTGAATGTGTTCATATTGAAGGGGAGGTTGTACAACTCATCCTTGTAGGAGGCAATGGGGGAATTGATGTAGTTGTTGAACTCGGCAAATTGGTTTATGTAGTCCCACACCATTTTGTCGCTGGTGTGGAAGATGTGTGCGCCGTATTTATGGACGTTTATGCCCTCCACCTGCTCGGTATATATATTGCCGGCAATGTGGGGACGTTTATCTATTATAAGGCAGCTCTTGCTTTTTTTGCTTGCTTCATATGCAAATACTGCTCCGAAAAGTCCTGCGCCCACAATCAAATAGTCAAACATTAACCAACTTCCTCCGCAATCAGATTTATTGCTTCGATCTTAC
>JAFLTR010000088.1 GCA_022509205.1 Muribaculaceae bacterium
TTATCGTTTCTAGAAATAACATTTATAATTTCCTTTCGGAGATTATTCATTGGGCTGATACCCAATGGGAGATTAATATAGGAGGAATTAATCTTGGCTGGAAGAGAATATCCGTTAGAGAGAACCAGAAATATCGGAATTATGGCTCATATCGATGCAGGTAAGACCACATTGACCGAGCGTATTCTGTACTATACTGGTGTTAACTACAAGATTGGTGATACTCATGAAGGTACAGCCACCATGGACTGGATGGAGCAGGAGCAGGAGAGAGGTATTACAATCACTTCTGCGGCTACGACCTGCCATTGGACCTTGGAAAAAGAGACCAAGCCCATGGAAGGCGCGTTAGAGCATCGTATTAATATTATTGATACTCCTGGCCACGTTGATTTTACTGTAGAAGTAGAGCGTTCCCTTCGTGTATTGGATGGCGCTGTGGGCGTATTCTGTGCAAAGGGCGGTGTTGAGCCTCAGTCCGAGAATGTTTGGCGTCAGGCAGATACCTACAATGTACCTCGTATGGCGTTCATCAATAAGATGGATATTCTGGGTGCAAACTTCTATGGAGCGGTAGATCAGATCAGAACCAGACTTGGTAAGAATGCTGTTATTCTTCAGCTGCCTATCGGTAAGGAAGATGATTT
>JAFLTR010000089.1 GCA_022509205.1 Muribaculaceae bacterium
CGGCGGACAGATCGAGAACATCGCCCGCAAGCGCACGGTCGAGCTGCTCCTCAGCGGCGAGGAGCCTACCTCCGAGAAGCTGCACGCCATGTGCCGCGCGGAGCAGCTGGGGAACCGCAGCGACACCCGACGCCGCATCGGCTATTGATCCGAATTGCCGCCGGCAGTCGGCGTAGCCCGGCGGGCGGGGCCGTTTTCACGACAGCAAAAAAGGGATCGCATCGAACGATCCCTTTTTTGTGTCGGGGAGACTGGATTTGAACCAGCGACCCCCTGCTCCCAAAGCAGGTGCGCTACCAGGCTGCGCCACGCTCCGATCGTTTCAGAAAACAGAAAAAAAAGGCCGCCCCCGCATGACGGGAGCGGCCGAAACAGCGCAAAAACTAGCGGGCGATGACGCGGAAGTCGTCGCGGCGGTTCATGGACCACGCCTGTTCGCCGGAGCCCTGCACGGCGGGACGTTCCTTGCCGTAGCTGATCATTTCCAGCTGGCTGGGATTCACGCCCAGCATGACCATGTATTCATACGCGGCGCGGGCGCGGCGTTCGCCGAGGGCCAGGTTGTATTCCTGGGTGCCGCGCTGGTCGCAGTTGCCTTCAATGCGTACGCGGATGCTGGGATACTGACGCATG
>JAFLTR010000009.1 GCA_022509205.1 Muribaculaceae bacterium
TGGTACAGATATTAATAGAATAAGAACTGATCTAATTCTCAAAAACTTTAATTTGAATTAGTTGCCGGGTTTATGGCATAATTATAAAAAATATTTTTAAATTTGCAGAAATTTATTCCCACGCCCAAAAGAATGAATCAAGGCGGCAGCTCCTAAGTACCTGGCTGCATAACGGCAAAAAGCTACGGGAATCGAAATAAATCAGAAGATTATAAAGCAATAATAGCAAGAAGAGAAATATCGACAATACATATTATATATTTGGACTGACAAGAACATTTTGACCCCGATGATTGGAAACAATTAGAGAGATCGAAAATTTCAATACACAATCACAAACCGTTAAAGCTAACGTAAAATGTCAACACTCAGATTCAAAGCAGTGGATGAAGCCATGAGGCGCAAAGCTGTGCCTGTGGAAGTTCCGGCAGAACGTCCGGAAACCTTGTACGGTAAACAAGTATTTAACCGTCAAAAAATGTTTGAATATCTGCCAAAAGAGACCTATGATGTCCTGGTAGATGCAATCGACAACAGAAAACCGTTGCCACGAGATTATGCCGACAGCGTGGCAGCAGGCATGAAAAAATGGGCTATCGACAATGGCGCCCGACATTACACTCACTGGTTCCAGCCTCTCACTGACGGAACTGCAGAAAAACACGATTCCTTTATAGAACATGACGGCAAAGGTGGAGTAGTGGAAAAATTCACCGGCAAGATGCTCGTGCAGCAGGAACCGGACGCTTCCAGTTTCCCAAGCGGTGGAATTCGCAACACCTTCGAAGCCCGTGGCTATTCAGCCTGGGACATTTCTTCTCCGGCTTTCCTCATAGGAGAAACCCTTTGTATTCCTACAGTATTTATTTCTTACACCGGGGAGAGCCTTGATTACAAGACTCCTCTTCTTCGTGCTTTAAACGCAGTGGATAAGGCAGCAACGAGAGTTGCACGTTTTTTCGATCCCGAAGTGAAGCACGTGAATGCTTATCTCGGATGGGAACAGGAATACTTTCTTGTAGATGAGGCCCTGTATTCGGCCCGACCCGATCTTGCATTAACGGGACGAACCCTTATGGGCCACGAAAGCGCCAAAAACCAGCAATTGGAAGATCATTATTTCGGGGCTATCCCATCAAGAGTGGAGGCTTTCATGCTGGATCTGGAACTTGAAGGGCACAAACTCGGCATACCTGTTAAGACAAGACATAATGAGGTGGCTCCCAATCAGTTTGAGCTTGCTCCCGTTTTTGAGGAGGCAAATCTTGCAAATGACCACAACCTCCTTATCATGTCGGTTATGAAGGAAGTGGGACGCAAGCATAATTTCCGTGTGCTTCTTCATGAGAAACCCTTTGCAGGTATAAACGGCTCCGGAAAACATAACAACTGGAGTCTCGGCACAGATAAGGGAGTGCTTCTGTTCAGTCCCGGAAAGACCCAAAGAGCAAATCTTCAGTTTATCACTTTCGTGGCCAATGTGATGGCTGCCGTGCATAAACACAACGCCTTGATAAAAGCCTCTATCTCATCTGCCACCAACGCCCATCGTCTCGGCGCAAATGAGGCTCCCCCGGCCATCATCTCAATCTTCCTGGGCAACCAATTGAGTGACTTGCTTCAAAATATTGTCGAGGGGAAAGTCAATCTCGAACTAAGCGACAAGGAGAGTGTCACAGTCGGAGTAAACCAGATTCCTGAAATCTTGATGGACAGCACCGACCGTAACCGAACCTCCCCGTTTGCCTTCGTAGGGAATAGGTTTGAGTTCAGGGCCATGGGTTCCTCCACAAATTGCGCGGCATCGATGCTTGCCCTCAATGCCGCTGTGGCCGACCAGCTGGATATCTTTGCGAATGCGGTAGAAAAACGGATGAAAGAAGGTGAAGAGCTTGACAAGGCTATCCTTGAAGAAGTGAAATCGTTGATTGTCAAATCCAAGGCTATCCATTTCGATGGCAACGGCTACTCCGAGGAATGGAAAGAGGAGGCGGAACGCAGAGGGCTTGATTGCGAAACCTCTGTTCCAAAGATTTTCGATGCTTACCTAAGTCCTGAATCTAAAGAGATGTTCAGCCGCACCGGGGTCTTATCCGACATCGAATTGGAAGCCCGTAACGAGGTGAAATGGGAGATGTACACCAAGAAAATCCAGATTGAGGCCCGTGTGCTTGGTGACCTTGCGATAAATCACATACTTCCTGTGGCCAAACGCTACGAACTCACTTTGCTTGAATGTGTCAAGAAGACTCGGGAGCTATTCCCCGAAGATGAGGCAAAAGAGCTTACCAATGATGATATGGAAGTGATCAAAAAGATAGTGGAGCATTCAAGGATGATCCGGAAGGAAGTATCGGAGATGGTGAATGACCGCCGTATCGCCAACAAGATTACCGACGAGAGGGAGAAAGCCATCGCTTACCATGACAAAGTTTTGCCACACATGGATTTGATCAGATATCATATCGACAAACTCGAGCTTATGGTCGACAATGAAATCTGGCCCCTTCCCAAATACCGCGAACTGCTCTTTATCCGATAATCGTCAACTAAACCATATAACTTGAAAAAAAATAACGGGATCTCTGGATCCCGTTATTTTTTTATTAACCGACACAAGATTCAACTGAATCTCAGACGCTGCCTTCGAGTTCGAGTTTCTTCGCCTTCTTGCTCTTGGAAGCCCACAAAGCAGACATCTGTTCGAGCGACTTTCCTTTGGTTTCAGGCACGAGAGCCGATACAAACCAAGCTGCCAGGATACAGATACCGCCGTAAAGGGCATATACGAAGAAATGTCCGAAACTTTCTCCCATATCGCCGAGGGTCATGTTGTACATCGGCACGAAAGAAGAAGACACGATAAAGTTGAATATCCATTGGAATGCAACAGCTATCGCCATCGCCCCGC
Organism: Muribaculaceae bacterium; assembly: GCA_022509205.1. Classification (GTDB taxonomy): domain Bacteria; phylum Bacteroidota; class Bacteroidia; order Bacteroidales; family Muribaculaceae; genus Lepagella. The sequence goes on from JAFLTR010000009.1 coordinate 2,912, forward strand.
TTCGTATCGTATTGGGGAATATTTCGGAAATCAAAACCCAGCAGATCGGACCCCATGAGAACATGAAGCTTGCCGAGTAAACCATAATACTTACAACCGGAACCAACGGGGAAACTGCTATTACATTACTTACAGCAACACCGATTGCGCCGATTGCCATACCGAAGGAACCATAGATAAGCAAGGGTTTGCGGCCCCATTTCTCCACTGTGAAGATAGCAACAAGGGTGAACGCTATATTTACGATACCCATTATCACAGTCTGCACCATCGGATTGCCCATGCCCATGGAATCAAAGATACGCGGAGCATAATAGAGCACGGCGTTGATACCTACTGCCTGTTGGAAAACGGAAAGCATAATACCGATGAAGATCACCAAAACGCCGAAAGAAAGCAGACTGCCTTTCTCCTCCTTGAGAGTGGCTTTCACATTCTCGAGAATCTCCCGACCTTTCAGCTTACCGTTGATCTTCTCAAGCACTGAAAGCGCTTTGTTGTCTTTACCTTTCAAGGCAAGATAACGGGGAGATTCCGGCACGAAGCAAACCATGAGCGTAAACACTGCAGCCACGAAAGCTTCGCTACCGAACATATATCTCCAGCCGGTCTGGATAGTCCATTGATCGGAAGCGGAGCTAACCTGATAGACGGTCTCTCCTATTTTCTCTATTATAGGGTTGGTGTGTTCGCCAAGAATCAGGAAGTTGACAAAATAAACCACCAATTGTCCGAAGATGATGGCAAACTGGTTCCATGACACCAGCTTACCGCGGATTTCAGCGGGAGAAACCTCGGCGATATACATCGGGCAGATTGCAGAAGCGAGACCTACGCCTACACCACCGATCACACGATAGATATTAAACACTATAAGGAGGCCGAAATGGGGCACACCTTTTTCATACACCATAAATTCGGGCCAGAACGAGCCAAGGGCGGAAAGCAGGAAGAGGACGCCGGCCACAAAAAGGCTCTTTTTTCTACCGATACGGGCTGCGAAGATTCCCGAAAGGGCACTTCCGATAATACATCCTATCAGAGCGCTGGAAGATGTGAGGCCATGGATGATATCCGTGTAGACGAAATCATGAGCTCCCAGGAAGAAGGCCTGAAGACCCTTTTCAGCCCCGGAGATCACAGCCGTGTCGTAGCCGAATAGCAAGCCGCCACACACCGCCACCAAAACAATCATAAATAGGAACGTGCGGTTGCCTGTGTCTTTGTTTGTCATAGGTTAGGGATTTGTAAATTGTAATATTTATAAGACTTTTTTCAAAATTTCTTTCCATCTGGAATAAGCGTCGGCATATTCCTGGGAGTGACTCCTGTCGGGTTCGATAACCGCTAATTTCTTTAACGATCCGAAGGCCTCATTATTGTCTTTATAAAGCCCGCATCCCATGCCGGCTCCCTTGGCAGCGCCGGCAGCGCCGTCGGTCTCATAAAGCTCTATTGTGGCTCCGCTCGTTCCGGCAAGTGTGTTTCTGAAGATATCCGACAGGAACATATTGGCTTTTCCGGCATGGATCTTGTTGATTTCCATGCCCATACCTTTCATGATATCCATTCCGTAGCAGAAAGAGAATACGATGCCTTCCTGAGCGGCCCTCATCAGATGGGCCTTCCCGTGCTTATTGAAGTTTATACCATGGAAAGAGCAGTCGGTCTCCTTGTTCTGGAGCAGTCGTTCGGCACCGTTTCCGAAAGGTATGACGGTGACACCCTCGCTTCCTATTCCCACAGAAGCCATCATACGGTTCATATCTTCGTATGAAGCTCCCTCAGGAGCCACTGTGCGACGCATCCAGGCATTCATGATACCTGTGCCGTTGATACATGCAAGGATTCCAAGCCTTGTCACTTCCGGGGTGTAATTCACATGGGCGAAAGTATTCACACGGCTTTTAGGATCGTATTCCACTTTTCCCGACACACCATACACCACACCGCTCGTGCCGGCTGTAGAGGCAATCTCACCCGGATTGAACACATTTAGCGACAAGGCGTTGTTGGGTTGGTCGCCGGCTCTATAAGAGATCGGCGTGCCTTTCTTTAGGCCCAGTTCCCGAGCCGCTGATTCCGACACTTCCGATTGCACCGCAAAAGTCGGCACAAGGTCAGCAATCAACGATTCGTCGATTCCGAAATAGTCAAGAAGGAAAGTAGCGGGTTTCTTCTCCTTGAAATCCCATAGCATCCCTTCGGAGAGTCCTTCGATAGTGGTGTTCACCTCTCCGCTCAGACGCATGGCGATATAATCGCCCGGAAGCATAAACTTATGTATCCGGGAATATATCTCCGGCTCATTCTCCTTTACCCAGGCAAGTTTGCAGGCTGTGAAATTTCCCGGGGAATTAAGAAGATGTGAAAGACATTTCTCCTCTCCAATCTCCTTGAATGCCTTTTCTCCGAATGGCACTGCACGCGAGTCACACCATATTATAGAGGGTCTGAGCACATTCAGATCCTTGTCGACACACACGAGACCATGCATCTGATAGGAAATACCTATAGCCGCTATATCCTCTCCGGACGCACCGCTTTGTTTCATCACTGCTGCGAGGGCAAGTTTCATATTGTCCCACCACATTCCCGGGTCCTGTTCGGCCCATCCGGCCTTATGGGCGATGATTGGGGCTTCTGTCTTGGGATAGAATTCGGAGGCAACACATTCCCCGGTCTCGGCATTCACCAGTGATGCCTTCACTGAGGAGCTGCCAATGTCTAAACCTAATAGATATGAGTTTTTCATAAGTTTTCCTGCGAAGATTATTTCAAAAGGTCTTTCACTTGCTTCTCCACATTTTCAGCCGTAAAGCCGAGTTTTTCATCGAGCACTTTGTAAGGAGCGGAAAATCCGAAACTTTCGAGACCCCAGATCTTGCCGTCGTCTCTTACGAGCCCTTCGAGAGTCACGGGCAACCCGGCTGTGAGGCCGAATTTCTTCTTACCTTTGGGGAGCACTTCTTCCTGATATGCCTTATCCTGATTACGGAATAGGCCTTCAGAGGGCACACTGACCACCCTTACTTTAATTCCATCTTTTCTAAGCAGTTTGGCACCGGCCTCAAGAGTTGACACTTCCGAACCGGAAGCTATCAGGATCACGTCGAAATCGGGGTCGGAACCGGCCACGATATAAGCACCCTTGGCGGCTTTGGAATAATCATTGCCTTCGGGAAGCTTTTCGATATTCTGGCGCGACAGAATCAAGGCTGTAGGCGTCGACATATTCTCCATTGCGAGTTTCCAGCAGATGGTGGTTTCTTCCGCATCAGCCGGACGCAACACGAGCACTGAATTACGCCCATGATGGTTCAGAAGTTTCTCCATCAATCTGATCTGAGCTTCCTGTTCCACCGGCTCATGAGTCGGGCCATCCTCCCCAACCCGGAATGCATCATGGGTCCAGATAAATTTCACCGGCACTTCCATAAGGGCAGCCATTCTGACAGCCGGCTTCATATAGTCGGAGAACACGAAGAAAGTGCCGCAAGCCGTGATTATACCTCCATGTAGAGCCATACCTATGCAGCAGCAGGCCATTGTCAACTCGGAGACACCTGCCTGGAAGAACGCTCCGCTAAAATCGCCTCGCACAATATTGTGGGTCTTTTTCAGGAAACCGTCTGTCTTGTCGGAGTTGCTAAGGTCGGCCGAAGCCACAATCATGTTGGGCACTTGCTCGGCCAGCACGCTCAATACAGCTGCTCCGGCATTTCTTGTGGCATCGTTTTCTTTCTGAACAACCTTACTCCAGTCGATTGTAGGAGCAACATTGGAGAACCATTCTTTCATCAACTTTGCCTTTTCCGGATTCTCGGTCGCCCATTCATTCTCGATCTTGTATCTTTCTGCTACAATTTTTTTGAGTTCCTCTTTCCGGCGAGTGTAAAGTTCTTTCACTTCTGAAAAAATCTGGAAAGGATTATCGGGGTCTACACCCAGATTTTCCATAGTCTTTCGGAAATTGTCGCCGCCAAGTGGTGCGCCATGAGTGGCACAGTTGCTTTCATAGCTTGAGCCGTCGGCCTTGCGGGCACCTTTACCCATCACACAGTTACCGATGATGAGACTTGGACGGTTTTTCTCCGCCTTTGCATTAATGATAGCGCGACGAATTTCCTCCACATCGTTGCCGTCTATAATCTGCACATACCATCCCCAGGCCTCATATTTCATGGCAGTGTTCTCGTTAGTCACCACCTCGGTGCGGGTGGAAAGCTGGATCTGGTTGGAATCATAAAACATTATAAGATTGTCGAGGCCGAGTGTTCCTGCGATTCTTCCGGCGCCCTGCGATATCTCTTCCTGCACACCGCCGTCGGAGATATAGGCATAGATTGTCTGGTTCATCACGGCATCGGCATATTTTCCTTCACCGGCGAGCCGTGTTTTCAAAAATTTTGCGGCTATAGCGGCTCCGACTGCGAAAGTGTGACCCTGTCCAAGCGGACCGCTGGTGTTCTCAATGCCTCTCTCCAGGTTCCTTTCAGGATGTCCGGGTGTGACGCTGCCCCACTGGCGTAGTTGCTTCAGGTCTTCCAATGAGAATTTGTCGATAAGGGCCAGTTGAGAATAAAGCATCGGAGCCATGTGTCCCGGGTCAAGGAAGAAACGGTCTCTGCTTTCCCAATTCGGATTTTCAGGGTCGTAAACCAGGAACTCGCTATAAAGAGTGTTTATGAAGTCGGCACCACCCATTGCACCGCCGGGATGGCCGCTCTTTGCCTTTTCCACCATAGCTGCCGCCAATATTCGGATATTGTCAGCTGCTTTATTCATTACCTTGATGTCGTTCATAGTATAAATTGGTTATTATGTTTGGCGCCCCTTCGCCGGAGCAACCGGCGGAGGGGAGAAATGTGGGATTAAGCGTACATATTTACGATTGCCTCGTAGAGTTCCTGCTTGCCGGAAGTCTGTTTCGGTTCGCCGTTCTCCTTAGCGTATTTCACGAGGTCTTCAAGAGTAAGTTTACCCTCTTCGAATTCCTTGCCCTTGCCGGAGTCGTAGGAAGCGTAGCGTTCAGCCAGCATCTTCTTGTAGGGAGATTTCTCGAGCACGTCAGCGGCACTGAGAAGTGCACGTGCCATAGCGTCCATACCGGCGATGTGGGCAATGAAGATATCCTCGAGGTCTGTGGAGTTCCTGCGGGTCTTGGCGTCGAAGTTGGTACCGCCGTTTCCGAGACCTCCGTTACGGATCACCTGCATCATAGCCTGAGTGAGTTCATAGTTGTCGATCGGGAACTGGTCGGTGTCCCAGCCGTTCTGATAGTCTCCACGGTTGGCATCGATACTGCCGAGCATATCGTTGTCGACTGCCACTGCGAGCTCATGTTCGAAAGTGTGGCCGGCAAGAGTTGCATGGTTCACCTCGATGTTCACCTTGAAATCTTTGTCAAGGTTGTGGGCTTTGAGGAATCCGATCACAGTTTCAGTGTCTACGTCATACTGATGCTTGGAAGGCTCCATAGGTTTGGGTTCGATGAGGAATGTGCCCTTGAATCCCTTAGCGCGTGCATAGTCGCGGGCCATCGTGAGGATTCTTGCGAGGTGTTCCTTCTCACGCTTCTGGTCGGTGTTCAGGAGGCTCATGTATCCTTCTCGGCCACCCCAGAACACGTAATTTTGGCCTCCCAATGCTATAGTGGCGTCGATAGCGTTCTTGAGCTGCACGGCAGCGCGGGCCACAACGTCGAAGTCAGGGTTGGTGGCAGCCCCGTTCATATAGCGGGCATTGCTGAAAACATTGGCTGTACCCCATAGGTTCTTGATGCCGGTTGCGGCCATCTTCTCCTTGAGATATTCCACAATCTCCTTCAGGTTTTTCTCATACTCCTCAATTGAGTTGCCCTCATCTACAAGGTCAACATCATGGAAGCAGAAATATTCGATACCCATTTTCTGCATGAATTCGAAACCGGCGTCAGCTTTATCCTTAGCTCTCTGCACAGGGTCAGTGGCACAGTTCCAGGGGAATTTCTTTGTGCCGCCGCCAAACTGGTCGCCACCCTCCGCACAAAGAGTGTGCCACCAGGCCATGGCAAACTTGAACCAGTCTTTCATCTTTTTACCGAGCACCACTTTCTCGGCATCGTAGTAACGGTAAGCGAGAGGGTTATAGCTTGAGGTGCCCTCGAATTTGATTTTCCCTATCCCGGGAAAATATTCTTTTGTAGCCATATTAAAATAATTATGTTGTTTATTAAGTTTTATCAAACCATGATATCATAGATTCCCGCTTTCCACGTCTTGGGAGGTGAGAGATTGATAACCAAGCCAAAGTTAACAAAATTATCGCAAATCACCCAATGTTAGTTTTTTCTTCAGCCGTAACCCTCATTTACACCCTTAATCAACTTGTATCATTCCATACGAAATCCGCACCCACAATTTTCACAAAATTATGCCAGGGATCCAAAAATTCGGAATTATTAATCCCATGATTATTACTTATCACTCAATCTTTGTCGGATTCTATTAAAAAATGTTAAGATTGAATTTTAGAATAAATAAATTATTAATTTTGTGTGGGCTAAAGGGCTCAAATTATGTCAGAATCCAATTTTCAATTTGTCAAGGCAAACGATAATTGGCTTGCTTTTTTTACACAAAACCCTTGAAGCATAGGGGAAAAAGCCATATTTAGAAAACCTAACCCAATGAAGATTTAAAATTATATCAATTGAAAACTCAAGTGAATCGTCATACGTGTTTATCTTTGATAACGGCCTTAGTCGCTATCTCTTTATTGATGTCATTACAGTCATGCGTCGCCGATACTCTCACCCCCGACATCCCCTCACCGGATGCACCGACGGTCCACGCCCCTAACCGCTTCGCCGCTTTCCGTCTAGTCATAAACGACGACACTTCAACCCGTGCAGTCTACGACTCCGACTATGACGACTATAACACTCACTTCAACAAAGGTTTGCCCTTCGAAAGCGCTCTATATTTCCCTGAAAATGCCTCTCCCGAGGAAGATCTCATCGTGGCCGATGACGAAGACCCTGACCTTGTAGTGCCAAAATTTCCGGACCTTTACCATTTCGCTATATTGGCTGATGAAAATGAGGAGGTGGAAAAGGCTCTTTTCCCTATCATCCTGGATAGCACTCCAGATAAAGAAAATAATGAAAATTGGTACACGGCTTACACTTACTTTTACTCCACGGATGATGGCGACAATCCTTATAATGAATTCAAGGATAAAACCATATATGTCGTGCTCAACGCAAGCCCGTCACTCTCCAATGCAATATCTGACTTATTTGAAAAAGCCGAGGACCCGGTAACTATCGACCAAATCACAAAAATTCAACTTAAAAACACTGCCTTAAATGGTGATTTCCTGTTCCTCAAAGACAAGAAAGGAAATTTTATCACTTCCGATAAAGTCCACCCTTACTTCACCATGTCTTCCTCTCTTATAGTTGATGATAATAAAAACATTATCCCCGCTCAAGTGGGTAATTTCACGCTCTATAATACAAAAAAGGAGGCAGAAGATAACCCCACCACCCTTTATGTAGAACGCCTTCAGGCTAAATACACCGTGCTTTTCAAAGGTTATGAAAATTATCAGGTATCAGGCCAAAAAACTTTGAACGAAGGTAGTACGGGCAACGGCTCAAAACAATATTATTTCTACACTGAACCGCCAAAAGAGGATGGTGATCAATCCGCCCCATCGACCGGTACCTCTTCACCATTTGTCCCCGTGCAAAGACTAATCGTATGGCCGCAACCTCAGGATGGTCAGACTGAAATAAAGGAAATCAAATATGTGGATTCTTATCACGAAGCAAGTCCCGATATCAATAATAGAATCCCAGTCGATGTTAAGTCCACAACCAACTGGAAAGTGAATATCATTGGCTGGGATATCAACGGTATCGAACAGGACCAATACCTTTTCAAAAACTATGATAAAACAGATAACCATTACTGGGGCCAGACCTGGTTCTTTGACAATACCAAAAACTACTATTTCACTTTCTGGGCCGAGGATCCCCATTATAAAAAGACTGAATATCCCCACCAGTATCGATCCGCAAGACAATTGTCTAACGATCCTTCAGGCGGTTATTTTACAATAAACGAAAACATCCCGCATTGGGAGAAAGATCCCAACTTCCCCGATGAAGACAACTCTACACTTTCGGATGACGATAAGATCCTGAATTATAAAAGTTTTAACGACCTTTCAGTCAAGGAACCCCGCAGATATGTTCCGGAGCATACTTTCAGCTTGACTTCTTTGGGGTCAAACCCTTACGATACAAACGCACAGCTGAGAGTAGGTTCTCACCTCGTTATTACAGCACAATTGCTCATTGACGGTTTTGAATTTAACAACGTTTTCAATTCCGGAAGATTCGATAACGCCGGTCTTATTATAAATCAGTCAGGCAATGCGGTCAGAACTAAATATCTTATGAACGACATCTATTGGGATGAAGTGTCATATATCACCTACGCAATGGAATATCTCGGCTACTGGATGCTCGCTGATGAAAATAAAGATATTTTCAAGAGCGGCGATGGTAAATTCTATACCAATACCCGCGGTGCTAAAGCGGAATGGGGTGATTTCATAATTGATGAAGCACACATGGATGGAGGCGATGCCCTCGTTTGGGTGAAACCCGCTGTAGATCTTTATGCTTTCGACCCGAATGGCGACGACCCCGATACCCCTGAAGATGAACGTTACACCCCGATAGAATTAGATAAGTTTAGAAAGCTTGCTTACGAGCACCAGAACTATATGGCCCAGAGGCTTATGGACGGCAGAATGTATTATGCTACCGGCTCGCGTCACCGCACTGATGCCGAAAGCACTCTCTCTCCTGCTAAAGTTGGGGATTTCGGAACTGTCAGAAACAACTGGTATTATTTCACAATTGATAAAATTACTGCTCCCGGCACACCTGTTTCTGTCGAAACTCAGCCGATAATTCCGAATCATGAACCGGCACAGACAGGCCTGGGAGTTAGTTTGAAAATTTTAGACTGGCATCAGGAAGTGATTGATGTGGATGTTGCCGATCAGAACCGCCCTAAATAATAAATAAACCGACATGCGGAAAAAACATAAAATATATCTTTCTCTGTTTTCTTTCCTCGCGGGATTAACGAACTTTTCCTGTGTTGACGATAAGCTCGTTCAAGAAGACCCTCTGGGACCCATGCAGGATGGCGATTGCATCGCTTTCACCATGAGTCTCCCGGTTATGACTCGTGCCGGTGAGGCCACTACCTTTGAAAAATGGGAAGATTATATTGACCCTCAGAAGATAAACCTCCTGTTTTTCTATGCAGACCCGAATAATGATGATGCGGCCCATGATTACACAAATACCCTTATCAAGGAATTCACGGGCGATAAACTTTCAATGATTCCTATTGAGGATACAGAGGAGGGAACTCTGAAAAACTGGTATGTAAAATTGCCTATTCTTGAAGGGGATGCAGAGTTGGAAAATTTTGCCAAACAACTGCGCAATCACGACTTTAAGGTAGCCGCGGCTGTAAACTGGCAAGAGGCATCTCTTGGCTTGAAGGAAGCTACAATTGTAAATGGTAAAGCTGTTGAACCCGGTGATCATATTAAGAAGCTACATCATCTTGAAAATGACAATAAATACAAGGAAGGTTCTATCTATGAATTCTTGTTAGATGGTTATCCTGATAAAATGATGGGCAGAAGGTTCAACTGGGTTGAGAACACTCATAAAAAAGCTACCTTTGCAGATGAAGAAAACATTGCTAATGGGTGTGCCGAAAGATGGATCCGTACTGAATGGTGTAAAAGTTATCAAGATAACGTAGCTAAATACGGAAATGCTTGGCTTGTCTGGAATTTCGAAGGTGCTAAAAAAACCACCAAAAGCGGAAATACTTACGGATGCGCCACTCAAGGCTATGACACTGATAATACCAAATGGGTAACAGCGTATGGCCTGAAAGACAAGACATATATTCCGGCTGCTACGGGTATTGACTTTCAAGATAATGCCGAAGTTTGGGCTGCTAAAAACTATGATGACCTGCACACTTGGATTGCTAAGGATGAGGAGAATGGAACTATCGAAAGCATGGAAAATGCCGTTAATTCTGATAAAGATAAAGGGAATTTCAAATTCACCGGCACCGGTAAATTAGAAACAAGGACTAATGGCCGTGTAGGTATCAACCCATCTCCAGGCACTTTCGAAAATAATGTCTTCACTTTCAATCTTATAGCTTCCGGTACAATCTATGTCAAGTGGGGAGCCAAAGACACTTCTAAAGAAGCTCAGATAAAACTGGAAAGAAGAAACTCCACATCAGACAGTCAAGCAAAAAAGGAGGATTCAAAGTTGACAATGGATCCTAAAACAAAAGAAGAATTTACATATTCTTGCTGGGATTTAGGCGTCACCGGTAATTCCGAATTTATGTATCTTTATGCTAAGGATGATAATGTAGTTATTTATGAAATAGAATACATTGCTTCTGATTATCTCTACGGTATTGAAAGATCCGGAGTTGTGCCTTCGAAAGATCAGGGGATTCAGATGTACGGAATTCAACAGTATCGTAAGCTGGGTTCATATTGGAAAGAGGGTACTTTATTTAATCTTTCCGACTTCAACAATCTTAGTCTCACGGAATCAGGGTATCCTGATTATGAAAAAATCTTTTTGCTACGCTCGGTGGCTAAAGTCGAGTTGAGACTTCCTAAAACATTTAATGCTCATCACATATATCTAAGAGCCCTCAACAGATATGCCCGCATGGAACCGATGGACGTGGCAACCCCTACCAACCTTATATGGCATGACAATGACCCCAATTCCAATAAGCACCCTAACGACTGCGAAGCAAAAGTATTGATAGGTCATGATCCCACTTGGAAGAATACTCTTAAAGATTACCAAAGTGAATTAGCTTGGTATTATGGTTCCTGGAAAGATTCAAATGGAAAAATTGGCTCTCAGGGTGTTCCAGAAAACAATGCTTATGGCAACACTGTCACTGTGAGCCCCATAAATAAAGCTACAGGTGAGAAAGACCTTAATTGGGACGGATATCCTCATATTCTCAACCCCCGTATCGAGCGTTCCGACTTCGCGGAGTTCAATTATGCTAATGAATCTGAAGGTATTTATAACAGATACGTTCTTTATGTTCCTGAGAAATTCGTTGATGATCCAAACAACGATTCAAAAAAAAGCGAAGAAATGTGTGACCAAATCCCGAAGGTTTGCCATATAGAATTCCGGAGAGGGGAAATGAACGGTGTGGATCCCGACCCCTTCGATAATGTGGATGATGATTATTGCTACCGTATTTACTTCACTGAAAACGGTTTCTATAAAAAACCCGGTAAAGATTATCCTACTTTTGAAAAACCTAAAATAGGCGAAGTGGATGGTAAACCTATATATGCTGATGATTACGACACTTGGGAGAATTCATACGAGCAAGACCCTGAAATCTTGAAAAAACACTGGCCAATCGTGAGAAACCATGTCTATTCTTTCGTGGTGGAAGATGCAAATCAAGCCCTGATGGTGTGTCGGCTCGAAGTGCTCCCCTGGAAAGAAGTGAAGCAGAATAGTTATAAATGGTAAAATCGGAGCTTGACATTATGAAAATTTTCAATTCTATAAACCATAAATTACTGTTGTCGGCTTCGCTGATTTTGACTTTTCTGGCTTCAGCTTGTGTCGACGACGGTTTCTCGGTGAAGGAGGATAATTATGATCCTTCTAAAGATCCCGATATGATGTGTCTGGTTTTCAATGTCGGTTACGGTGTCTCCGCTTCTACAAGAGACGAGGCTCAAGAGGGTTCTACTCAGGCTGAGGAACCAGGTTTTGTTGACGGTAATCCAGATGAACACAAAATGGACTTTGACACCCCGGGAGAATGTTTCGCTATTTTCTTCGAGGAAGTTACACCTGAAGGGTCCTCAACCCCAAGAGATAAAGTGAAATATATCAAACGTCTTTATCTCTCCGACATTTTAGGGAAGGGAGGGAAAGTTGAGGGTTCGTCCACTGAGTTCACAGTCCCCGTAATTTGCTATATCCCTAAAAAGGATGTAGACCAGGAAACCTATAAGCCGAAGCTCTCAAAGATGCTGGTGGTGCTGAATGGAGGCCCGATTTATAAAAAGATCCATAAAGCCGTTTATGGGAGTGAAACTGATGATTCTGAAGTATTGGATGATGTCTATCTCTCCAATATACTTGAATTGACTTGGGATAACCCGGCAGAATACGAAGAAGGCCACATGAACGCCGACGCTCCCGGCAGCGACGGTCGTATCGGTTTTAATTCCAACGAGCTATACACAATGACCAACGCTGCTTATTGGAAAGTAGAAAATAATAAGGCAAAGTTGATGACAGCCACTCCTATTACCGGGAAGGCATTCCATAACCTCAATGAATATCTTAATCAGGGAGAGGATGATGATGCAAATAAAATAATAGAACCCACTGCCGTTGTTTATGTGGAAAGAATGGTCTCGAAATTTTCGGCCCCTACCTTCCAGACTGAAGTAATCGGTTCCCAACGTGTTTTCCGTCCCGACCAGAACTCAATGGCGCTTTTGGTGTATCAATTCGATGAAAACGGGAACCCGGTCTCTACCCCTAAAAACTGGCGTATCCACCTTTTGGGTTGGGCAATCAATGGCGATGAATCTTCAAGCTATATCTTTAAGAATATAGGTAACGTAGGAATGACCGACCTCGATAATGTTGCTTCCTACTTAATAGAGAGAAAAAATTTCCCGGAGTGGAATAATGAGCAAGAAGGAAGAAGCTTCTGGAGCATCGACCCTCACTATGATTCTGATATAAGAAGTAACGGTTTGTATGATTTCTATCCCTGGCAGTTCCGTAAAGCTGCCGACCGCACCGATATAATCTCCATTCAAGGTGGTCTGAGCCAAAAATCATCCGACCACAGGCATCCCGTGTTAAGATACAATTCTTTTTATGATGTGCTTAACCAATGGAAATGGAGAACTACACTCCATGTCCATGAAAACACTTTTGCCCCGGAGGGTCAATGGTATAATGGCTATAACAGTGAAGAGGAAACAGATGAAAACAGAAACCCCACTTTCCTCGACAATAGAGCTCCTATATTGGCAGGCCCTCACCTCCTTATTGCCGGGGAACTGTATCTTGAAGACGTTGACAATATCAAATATTCATCTTCGGGCGTTAACTTCGGCACTGTAGACCATATTTATAGCGATAGAACAAGGCGTTTTTATCTCGATGAAACTGAATGGGTTAAGATGTTCCTTAGAGAATTCAACCGTTCGCTCGAAACCCAGGAACACATGTATTTCAATGTCTACGACTGGGACGAAACTTCTGCCGGGATGGCCGGACATCAATATATAGCTTACCCTACAGGACTTTGTCGCTTATTCCTTAGGCAAAATGCTGAGAAGTTCGTAAATTATGATACTTCCGTTACTACTATTGACGGCGAAAGCCATACTTATGAAGATAAAAACAAGACTGTTGACGACAGAGATGTAGGCTATAAGTTCACTCCTCTCACAAATACCGTAATCGATAAACTCTTTGCCGACCCTAATGTCAGTATTTCTGCTCCCGCTAATGTGAGAAACGGTGATGGTCGTCTAATACCATGGGTTGAGAAAAAAAACACTAAATGGGAAGATTTCGGTTTGGTGGTGAGATCTCCCGATGGAAAACGCCTCAAATATAAATTGGAATCTGAATCTGACGACCCCACATATCTTCAAAAATACACCGACTGGGGCTACGATATGTATAAATCTTTCTTCTATGAGTGGTTCGGTCCTATCGACCATTATTTTAATGGATATATGTATTATGCAGGGGATATCAGACATCAAGAATCAAGCAACAAGTCATTGCATGATTTCTACGGCACAGTCAGAAACCATTGGTATAAATTCCATGTGGAAGCAATTAACTCTCTTGGAGTACCTGTAGACGACCCCGACCAGTTAATTATCCCCGGTCATTATAACTATAACGATATGATTGTGGTTTATCTCGACATCATCAGCTGGCATTCAAGAGAATCTATTGTGGATATTGAATAAAACCCCCTCTCGAATATGAAAAGATTTAATTATATTTTATATACTGTACTTTTATCATTCTCTGCAGGGTTGGTGGCTTGTGTGGATGATAAGATACCCGAGGAACCCCAACCCGCCCAAGGTTTCCTGGATGATACGGATCCAACCCTCCCCGACGAAATAAAAAACGGATATTCTATCTCCTTTAAAATGGGATTAGACCAAATGGGGGGAAAGAAATTCACAAGAGACGTCTCGAATGCAGACATGATGGAAATCGATAATTTTATCGACCTGGAAAAAGTCCGTATCCTTTTCTTCGTTTGTGCTGATGAAGGGACTGAAGGGAAAACCACCAAGGCGGACACTGCTTACACAAACATTGATAATGTAAAAGGAAAACCATACTTTACCGGAGTAAACGACCATTTCCTTTTCGAATCAAAATCAAGATGGGTATCTTTGCTCAACGATGATGAGTCTACCACTGCCAACTGGCAGATTACTGCTCCTGTCTTCACCTATGGTAATAATGATGAATACCGATGGGAGGATATACGTAAAACTTTGGAAACATATCCTTTCAAGATAGTGATTTTGGCCAACCGTCCAGACGTAGAGGATTTCGGTAACTTCGATAGTAAATTTGCTCAAACTGTTCCTTTCCCAACCGGTCGTGGACCAAATTGGGGTCCTGATGACTCATGGCTCCCTTACGAATTTAGAACAGATGAGGAAAAGCGAAACCTTAAATATACAGAAGAAAGATATACAATAAATGATCTCCATCATTGCCAATGGGATATGGTTTATTCAAGTAAGAATAGCGGGGATAAGGAAACGGATTCTCCCGCCTGGGGAGGAGAGCAAGGCACCGGCGTATATTCTTTTATCATGAAAAATCCTACTCCGACAAAAAGAGGACCCGTTCCTATGCCTGATTTTGACAATATGAAAGATCCTACACATGAAGAAAACATGATGGGAGCCGTAGCTTCTTGGAGCACAAAGGGTGATGTCGGTTTTGGCGAGGAAAATATTGCTGTGATGCCTTCCAGAACGCAAGGTATACCGATGTATGGTGTCCAGGTCTTTGACAACATTATCGGCTGGGTGAAAGGTACTCCTTATAATATCTCTGACCGTACTCACGGGCAATCCGGCGAATTCTACCGTAAGACTATTTATATGCTCCGGTCAGTGGCTAAAGTGGAACTTAAGATTCCAAGAAAAATGAAACTCAAGGATGGCACCGACGTGGAAATCGTGGATATTGTTAGACCAATGTTTTGTTATTCAAATGTAATGTCACGCTGCGAACCTCTCGATGTTGCTACTCCTATGGAAAGACTCTGGAAGGAGGAAAACTGGCTGAAGGAGGACTATTGTGAATGGAAAAACATAGCCGACTATGGGCCTATTATCGATCAGGATTATGGAAACGGTAATCGTGCTAAATTCCATGAAAGAATGTGCTGGTTTTATGGCGCTTGGAGAGATTGGTGGGACTTTAACAAAACAAGGGATGATTGCAAGGATATTCAGGATAGTTGGTTTGAATGGGAGGGAAAACCCAATCCCAGGATATATAATCCTGTAATCCAGAGAAATCAACAGGTTGCTATTAATCCTTGTAAAATAGATGACGAAGATTTCCATTATTATGTTATATACACCGGGGAAAGAAATATCAATGACCCCACTAAATTCGGTACAGATAATGCTTTCAATACTGATCAGGCCCATGTCGCTTTTCTTAGTTTCAGTATTGTTGATGATACGGGCAAACAGGGTGGTCCTTATTGTGTAGCTATTACTGATTATTCTACTAATAGCTTGATAAAAAATAAGGATATTTATGGTGTTGATCCAAACAGTAAAAATGGTCTTGAATTAACTAGTAAATACCGAGATCAAATGGGAGAAAACAAAACCCCGGGCAATTGGAACTGGCCTCTAATGCGTAATCATGTTTACACTTTTACGGTAAACAGTATCGGGGACTATTCCGACCGTGGTGGCATCGATGTTTATGTGGTGTCTTCTGAAGAGAGAAATGCTCCCGGGTATTGGTTCGAATAACGTTTCTTCAATTGAGTTTTCTTAAATATGAAACAAAGTCTTAAAATATTTATATACTGTTTTCTTGCTGCAGTTCTTTGGAGTTGCAAGGATGATTTGTGGGTGGAGAAGTCAGGTTCCGACAATTCGTTCGGCGGTGATAACGGGGTTTATTCCTTCAACCTTCAGGTTGACGCGCCGGAAATCAGAAGCAGAGCTGTTGACTTCAACTCCGCAACTTCTATTCGTCTTAACCAGGTCTGGATTGGTATCTTTGATAAAACGTCCGGAAAGATAATAGATTATAAGGCCAAACCTATGGATTATAAGACGGTAGCTACAAATATGAGACATGATAAAATTATCAAACTGGAGTTCGATCCCCCAACAGATAATGAAGAATCTCAAGATTATATTGTTGTCTGTCTTGCCAATTATGTCGGTGTGCTGGATGACAAAGGGGAAGACATTGAGACTCGTTTGAGCAATGTTCAAACATGGCAGGAATTCAATGACATTGCTATTGACGCCGTTTCTGCTTATTCTTCTCCTCATAACACCACTACTCCTGTATTGGCCGGTTTCCTCTATAATAATAAAGTAGTTAAAGATGATACGGGTAAAGAGGAGTTCGTTTATGAAACTACTCATATAAAAATCGATCAGTTTGAGGAGGCTTTTCCTCCGGAGGATAGGTCAAAAGATGAAATTTTTCTCTCTCCGGCCACAAGAGTGCCTGACGTCTGTATAAAGGGAAATAAGGATGGATATTCGATAAATGAACAAACTGTTTTGAAATTGCGTCGTCTTGTTGCCAACATAAATGTCAACATCACTAAGACGGATAACGCAAGAGATCTTTTGCTCACTGACGTGACTTATAAAAGATTCAATATGCCCAAGGCCGTATATATAATCGAAAGGAAAACCACCGATTGTCAATGGCCGGGAGGAAATACTCTCACCCCCGGAAACTTTCCGCGTCCCGATGGCATAAATCCATTGAATGGCTCTAAATACGGAGAGAAAGCTAATACTCTTACGGCTAATTTCGCCGACTTAGACCCCGCCAATTGGTATTATGACGATACGGATTGGCAATATGGAAATATTTCAGGTTTCTCTTTTCAGCATTTTGCTAATAAGCACTGGTCTAATTTAAAACTCAAGGAAGATCTTACGTCTCAAACTTATTCTCTGGTGGATTCCGAAGATCATGAAGTTAATCGTGCACAAAGAAATAAGAAGGGAGCTTTCACTGCTCTGGTGGGAGAAAATGGTGAACCCACCGACTATAACAACTATGCTTCATATTTCGTGGTCAAGATGCACTTTGTAGATGCCAAAAATGGCCGGGCTTACGAGGCTGAATACACTATCCTGGAAGGTAACACTTCTGATGAGTTGGGTGAAGCGGTGGCTAATACCTGGGATGAGGAATACAAGGAAATTTCCGTGAATGGGGAAACGATAAAAGTTAAAAATTACAAAGGTAATCCTAAAGATTTCGTCTGCGCACGTAATCTTAATTACACCTATAATATTTATATCGATGGAGTGAACAATATTTGGCATAATGTGGAACCTCAATACGCGGATGATGACTTTCATGCCGAAGGGCAGGGCGGGCGCGTTTGGAATATCCATTATATGAACGACCAATATAACAGTAAACATGATATAGACCCATGTAGATATGATCATGCAACCGGAAGTTTCTATAATGCAGTTAGCTATGAAGGAGGTATGTTTGAAAATGCATTGGTGGTAGATAACATAAACCCTGATATGGCTTTCCGTCTATATGGTTATAACACTGAGTCAGGCCACATCGAAGGTTTTAACTATAACTTCCCCGACCAGTCTTTCCAATGGCTGAATACCCTCTGGCCTGAGTCGGCCGGTAGTTACAGCCATTATTTCAAAAATTATGACGAACTCGTAAATCCTACGATTGCTCAAGAGAAGGATATCCCGGCAAATATTATTGACGGGTTAAGGATTATCGACCCGACTAATGCAGAACATATGAAATACCAAGAAGTATTTGATGATGAAGATCGGGAAAATGATGAAATAAAGAGAATCGAATATATCCGAGAACACACATGGTCGATTAAGGATTTCATTGCTCAATGTTATGTAAATGAAAAAGCTCCGGATTATACTAATGAGAAACGTAAAGAATTTAATAATAGGACGTTTCATGTTTGGATTGGAAAATCGCCTATAGATAAACAAAATTATTTTGAACTGAATAAATTTGTTAGGGTTATTTATATAGCCGACAGGAAAGGGCATACCGATAAGGATGATTGTACTACACGAGTCGATATTTATTCTATTGCCCAATATCCTGACTTCATAGATGGTACTGATAAAATAAAATCTAAGTTCGAAGTCCCCGATTGGGATATTAAATGCGATAAGAATTATAACATTATTGATCAATATCTTGCTGATTTCTCCATAGACAATCTCCGAAACGGAACAATCCCCGTAACAGATTATTCCTACAAACTCTCAATCGGTGATGTTGATGTAACTTCCTATGGGAAATACAATGCCCAAACAGGTTATTTCACATTCGCCAAGGTACCCATCAGCCTCATCAAAGGAACTGAAGCCTCCATCACCCTTCAGGTCATCTCCAATAACGAAAATTGGGACAACTCTGAACTCAAATATATCGGCAAAGTAACCCTCAAAGACCCCAACATCATACTATCCCAAGACTGGAACAAAGCATATGATTTCTATAGCGTACCCAGTCAAACAACTTTTGATGAGTCACAAGGAAGTAATTACTTAAAATTTATGGTGGATAAGGAAATTAGAGGAGTTATTGGTAATTCTAAGGATAATTCTAATACAATTAGTGATGGAACTATCGAAGTCGTTTCAGAAAATAATTCAAAATTAATTAAATTTAATGGAGGCTCCAGGATTATGTATTTAGATATATATAAACCTTGCCAAATAACGGTTACGGCTCGTACAACAGATATTACAAATGGTAATAAGGCATATCTTAGGTATCTCTCAGTATTATTGAATAAATATAGATATCCCGAAAATATCCCTATCTATACTGAACTGTTAAATACGACTCCGCAGAGTTCAGGCTCTGTCATAGGAATATGGGATGAGAAGAAATTTATTATAACGCCGGATATAAATTTATTAGATCCCACAACTCTTCAACGTAGCAATAACTCAGCCGGTTGGAAAGATGGTGAAGCTAATCGGGTTTATATCCATTCTGATGGTGGCGCCATCCATCTCAAATCCATATCGATCGAACCCTTGTAATAATATGAAATCAATCTTATAGAGACCAGCAATTAATTGCCCTCCTTAGTTGCAATGTTTAATTGGCCAGTTTCTATAATTACCCTTTCCCCTTTCATACTCTCCCATATCCCCCCTCCCTGCTAGGGGAGGGGCCAGGGGTGGGGCTTTCCCCTTTCCTTCATAACATCGGAGGCTGAAGCTCCCCAAACTTCAGCCTCCCTTCCTTTCCTCCTCCCTTTTTAAACTTAGGGGCTTGGAAATTAAAAAATGGGACTCAATAGCATTAAACCTGCCATTGAGCCCGGTAAATTTATTGTTTTCGATTTTTATCGGACAACAATAATGCTCTATTTTAAAATTGCACCACAGTTGCCCGGAAAGGAAGGGAGGAGGAGATCCCGAATTTCAGGAGGTCATCGCCAAGGGAATTCAGGGGGCACTTTCTTGTTCTTTACCACCTGTCTCACCTGGCTACAGAATTCTCTCACAATTTTCTTTACAGGTCCCGGCTCCATACCGAGAACCTTATAAAGCAATCCGGCTTTGTTGGGCAATCGGGTGATACCACAGGCAATTTTCTTCCTCTTGTCGAGATAGACATCCGTGTTCTTATAAATTTCTTCAGCGTGTTCCTCAGGGGTCATGACTATAACGTTTGCAAAAACGTCAAAATCTGACATCACTCCCAAATTACGCGGATTCTCCACCCTGGGATCGATCACAAATTTCTCCCGGAACAGCATTTCTCCGTCCGGACGTTCGCCATGGCTGCACACGGACAAGACGTCATACTCAAACAACTCTCCGTCTTTATAATACTTCCGTCCCCCCATATAGATTTCCGAATAGAAAACGGTAGCTGTCTTATCAACCACAAGACGGGTGTCGGAAATAAACCGGGTATGTTTGCATGGGATCACGGGTTCGGGCATGAATTCCAGATAGGCATTCTCCTCAAGCACGATGTTCTGAACCAATCCGGAATAGTTGTATCTCATCTCGGCGAGTTTTGTGGCAGCCCCTGTCGACACCCATGCGTAAGCATCCTTCTTCACGGTGATATCCTGACGGTAGCGGTCGCCGTCTACGTTCGGACCCCCCGATGAAAGGATATAGACGCAAGGCATCTCAGGCATTTCCTCGTCGAAATAAAGTTCCTGCTGCACAATCAGAGGTGCACGCCTCTCAAGATCACGCATTATGCTTTTACCCCACTTGTCGAGCTCAAAACCCATACGGAGATAGCCATGTTTTCCGGGGGCTCCCACATACATGGCCTCCGGCTCGCGCAGATAAGGGTGCATCTCTCTTGCCGCGTCGAAATTCACTTCCGGCGTCGGCAGTTTTTCCTTTTTCTGATTAAGCATCTATCTCGGTTATTTGGGCCTTGTCGAAAAGAGCCATCTTGAATATAAGGTCTACAAGCTCATCGATTCCTTCACCGGTCATGCAGTTGGTGAATACAAACGGTTTGCCGGGACGCATGAGCTTGGAGTCATGATCCATCACTTCAAGGCTTGCATGCACGTAAGGCGCAAGGTCGGTCTTGTTAATCACGAGGATATCGCTCTGGGAGATGCCCGGACCATCCTTTCTTGGAATCTTGTCGCCGGCTGCCACGTCTATCACATAGATGAAGAAATCCACAAGTGCCGGCGAGAAAGTGAGTGTGAGATTGTCGCCTCCGCTCTCTATCAAAACGATATCAGTGTCGGGGAATTTGGCTTCCATCTCCTCCACTGCCGCGATATTCATCGAGGGGTCTTCACGCACTGCAGTGTGAGGACATGCACCGGTCTCTACGCCTATAATCTTATCTTCCACCAGAATACCTTTCAAGGTTTTTCTGACATGTTTGGCATCTTCAGTGGTGACTATATCGTTGGTGATGATCAATACTTTCTGTCCTAATTGAAGCAATTTGGGAGTGATGGCCTCGATCAGTGCAGTCTTTCCGGAACCAACCGGACCGCCTACTCCTATTCTACAGGTTGACATAATTGGGGTGGTTATTGTTGTTAATTTTTTTTGTTGTCAGGGTTCTTCTCGTTGTTATTGCCCGGGACTATTGGGGCTGTGAAAAACAACATTGATATCCCTAACGTCTAACTTTAGTTCATAAACATTCTCATGTTGCCCTTTTCATGCAGGGAAGCCAGGATATCGAGCACAGGATAAAAGGCGTTCATATCCTGGAGTTCCATCTGCCGGGCCTCTTCATAAAGGCCCATGGTTTCCTCGGAAAGTTTTTCCAGTATGAGCTGGGTGTCGTAGTGCGAAACTTTCACGCATCTCAACGCGGCTCCAAGTACCATATTGATCACGCCATACTGATGGCTGCAGAAGATGTCAACCTCCGAGAGCCCGGCGAGGGCAAACATAATGCCCTGCGTCACAGGATACATCCCCGGAGTAGCATTGCTATTTATATGGTCGAGCCATTGTCTGATCTTTTCGTCGGAATATAGCCTCACACCGAGTTCGGCAAGTTTCTTACCCATCCTCGTGGCCATCTGGCGTGCCTCGTCGTTCATCTTGAAGGCATAGAGATATTTGTCTATCTCAAGACATTTCTCAATACTTCCGGTTTTGAAAGCCCTGAAAGCATGGAGGGCAGCCACTCCATCACTGTAGGCAGCCTGATGGCTCTGCGACCTGGTGAAAGCCTCAAGGCTCTTGGCATCGGTCACCACCTTTTCAAACGATGCTGTCTCAAGTCCGTTGGAAAAGGTGAAAGTGCCCACCGGAAAGGCCGAATCGGTGAACTGCAGAAGGCGCATCACCTTCATCATATCGTTAGCAGTGCCCATGTTCGTGTTCGTGATCGTGATCGTGGTCGTGGTCGTGGGGATGATTATGACTATGTTCGTGGCTATGACTGTGGGAATGACCGTGATTATGTTCATGTTCATGCGCATGCACGATACGCCCGTGGTCATGTTCATGAGAATGGCTCTCATGCCCTGCTCCGCCGAAGAGTCTCCGGATCTCGTGAGGAGCCAGATATGGTATCACTTCAACTCCTTTCTGGAAATCATATTTTATCCCCTCTATATGGTGGGTTTCCATCACGGAGAGCATCACTTTCTTATCCACCGTGAGCGGCACGTAAACTTTTGTGCCTTTCACGACAGCCGGCCAGTGTTGGTTGCCTATTGCATGGCCCAGCTCAAGACTGATGCGGATGATGTCTTCGGGCTTACTCCCGGAGATGCCTCCTAAATCCACCACAAGAACCGGGCTCAGTTCTATCTTCAGAACCACGGCGGTGTTTGTGGCGGGGTCGTAGTCCACTATGTCGCCGTCCACAATCTGGGTGTGGCGTGCAAGGGCTATAGGATATTCCGTGCCGCTTAATCCTTTACCCAGAAAACGAGATTTCTGGGCAGTCCATTGGTCGAGGAATACATAATCTATATTTGCTTCGGCAAGCTTGGCTTTCCATTCGTCGGAAAGATTCATATTGCCCAAGACTTCATTATATACTGTCTTCATATCAAAAACAAACAAGACAGGTGGAATCCAAAAATCCCCCCTGTCTTGAATTTAAGTGAAAAATTAACTTTCGTATGTTTTCAACCGTTTTCCCGATATCCGTTTAAGATCATCGGTCTACGGTTTTTTAGCTGAACCAATAAAGTTGTGCGAGAGGAAGCTCCTTGGCTGGCGGAACATAGGCATGGATACCGTCTACGAACACTTCGAATGTCTCGGGATTAACCTCGATAAACGGCATGGCTGTATTGCGCACCATGTCTTCCTTGGTGAGTTGACGCACACCATGTACAGGATACAAGGTTGATTCGAGTCCCAATTTCTCTTTCAAGCCGGCTTCGTATGAAGCTCTTGAAACAAACTGCAGACGTGTTGCGGCAGTTTCTTTACCTGTGTAACCAAACATCGGACGCATGATCTTGGGTTGAGGAGTCGGCAATGATGAGTTCGGGTCGCCCATGTTGGCCCAGTTTACGAGACCGCCCTTAAGCACCATTTTCGGCTTGGTGCCGAAGAATGCAGGTTCCCAAAGAACGAGGTCGGCCATCTTGCCAACTGCGATTGAACCAAGCACTTCACTGATACCATAACAGATAGCCGGGTTGAGGGTGATCTGAGCGAGGTAACGGAGCACGCGGAAGTTGTCGTTACTGTCGGAATCTTCAGGCAATTTGCCTCTCACTTGCTTCATATATGAAGCCATCTGGAATGTACGCATGAAGGATTCGCCTACACGGCCCATAGCCTGTGAGTCGGAAGATACCATTGAGATGATACCGAGATCGTGGAATACGTTTTCAGCAGCCTGAGTTTCCGGACGTACACGGCTCTCAGCGAATGCTACGTCTGAAGGAATGGTCGGGTTGAGGTTGTGGCATACCATGATCATATCAAACAACTCTGCCTGTGAGTTGATACCGAACGGAAGAGTCGGGTTGGTTGACGACGGGAGTACGTTGGGCAATGATGCCACCTTGATAAGGTCGGGTGCGTGACCTCCACCGGCTCCTTCAGTGTGATAGGTATGGATGGTGCGGCCATCAATAGCTGCGATTGAATCCTCTACATATCCGCTTTCATTCAATGTGTCGGTGTGAATGGCTACCTGGATGTCATATCTGTCGGCGCATGACATGGCTGTGCGGATAGCGGCGGGAGTGGTTCCCCAGTCTTCGTGGATCTTAAGACCGCACGCTCCGTTTTCAAGTTGGTCGTTGATATTCTGCGCCACTGAGCAGTTTCCTTTGGCGAGAAGACCTATGTTGATGGGCATACCTTCGCAAGCCTTCAACATCTGGTGAAGATTCCAGCGACCTGATGTAATGGTAGTACCGTTAGTTCCGTCCACCGGACCGATACCACCACCGATTAGTGTTGTGATACCGTTAGAAAGGCAATTGATAGCTTGTTGAGGTGATACAAAGTGTACGTGACCGTCGATACCCGCTGCAGTAAGGATAAGATGTTCACCTGAAATAGCGTCGGTTGAAGGACCTGTCACGATGGTAGGAGTAACCTTGTCCATGATATTGGGGTTACCTGCCTTACCGATACCGGAAATTTTACCGTCTTTGATACCCACGTCAGCCTTAACAACGCCTAAAATCGGGTCAAGGATGGTAACGTTGGTGATAACGAGATCTACGCTGCCGGCATCTGAGGTGCATTCGTTGGCGAGACCCATACCGTCGCGAAGGGTTTTACCACCGCCATACACCACCTCGTCACCGAAATAACGAAGGTCTTTTTCGATTTCTACATAAAGGTCGGTATTGCCGAGCCTAATCTTATCGCCCACGGTTGGGCCGAAAAGATTATTATATTCTTTTCTTGATATTGTTGCCATAACTGTGAGTGATATTTATTTTTCTGTTTGAGTATAACCTGCCTCGGCTTCGTCTTCGCTTACGCTCTTGAAGCCATATTCTTTAACCCTGCGGAGGGCTTCAATATGTTTGGGATAGAAGGTCGGTTTGTCTTCAAGGCCTGCATATCCGTTAACGAGGTCGTTGAAACCGATAACGCGAGTCTTTCCTCCGAATTGCACTAATTCCACTTCTTTCTCCTCACCCGGTTCGAAACGGATGGCAGTGGTGGCAGGAATATTGAGGTGGTAGCCGAAAGCTTTGGCACGATCAAATTCCATATAGCGGTTCACTTCAAAGAAATGGAAGTGGGAACCTACTTGCACTGGACGGTCGCCCGTGTTATGAACGGTTATTTTCACTGTGCGACGATAAGCGTTGTATGTCACGTCTTCATCCTTCAGGATAACTCCTCCTACAGGCACATATTCTGAGGGAGTGAAACCCGGAGTATTGGGATATGCAATAGGCGGCTGACCCGGGAAAATGCCCTTGATGCCTGCATAGGTCTCGTCTGTATTGTTCTGAGCCATAATTTTTGTTTTGTTAAGGTTAAACTCCGGTTTTATTTAATCGGCTGGTGGATACTTACAAGACGGCTGCCATCTGTGAAAACGGCCTCCACTTGTAGCAATGAAATCATGTCGGCAACACCGTCCATAACTTGCTCTTTGGTGAGCACGTTGGCTGCCTGATGCATAACTTCTTCAACTGTTTTTCCTTCTCTCGCCATCTCGAGTGCAGAGCTTGTGATATAAGCCACCGCCTCCGGATAGTTGAGCTTCAGACCCTTGTTGAGCCTGCGCTCTGCTATCAGTCCTACTGTCAGCAGAGTCAGTTTGTCTTGTTCTTTCGGGGTAAAATGCATAATAATTTTGTTTTGGTATTAGTTATCTTATTTCTCAAAATTACCCCCTTTTTCATAATATCCAAAATTTTTTCAAATTATTTTTTATATTTTTTTCTGCCCCCTCTCGGATCTTAATTCAAAAATCCGTCTCATTAAACTAATATTCAAATCTTTCTCCCGTCATGAAAATAATAAATAAATCCCCTCTTTAAATCCTTTTATACAAAAATTTCATACAGAAAGACATCCCGATATTCCCATCGACGGAATATGCGTTCACGTATAGATTCCCCACATCAACTTAATTTTGAAAAAGGATACAGTATCAAGCTGGGTATTAAGGTAACACACTAAGAGGGTGAGCCAATTTTTTTGACTCACCCTCTCAATTATGGATTTACGGGATTTTATTTTACAAATTTAAAGGCTTTTGAACCGTTGACAATTACATAGACATCTGAATTCCATGAAGAAATGTCAATGACAACGGAAGAGCCCTTACCATCAAAGACCTTCTGTCCCTTGAGGGAATATACCTCAACCGGGAAATCGATAGAACACCCGGACACTGTGAGGATATCACCATTACGTACAACTGAGAACTGATCTTGAACAATTGACTCAACCCCGGCATCCGGATCTTCAATTGGATCATTCCCGGGTTCAGGATCTTCAGGCTCGGGGATTACATCTTGTTCGGGGTCCTCGTCATCGGGATCCGGAGTCACTTCGGGTTCGGGAGTTTTACCGTCTACAGTTTGAGTCACGGTCAAGACGAGTGTAGAGGCTCCATCAGTGAAAGTGATGTGTCCGGTTCGCTCCGTCAAAACATCGGGCAAAGCATCGAAAGAGATCTCAATCTCATCTACCGTATATTCACCCGGCGCACTTGTGACACGTAGCCACCCACAATCAATTTCAGGAGTGTCGGTTCTTCCGAGGTATGAGAAAATCTCGAAGTTGGTTTTCCCTGCTGCCTTACCAATGGTGATGTTGCCGGAATCATTGGTGAGAGGTGCCATCACAGAATGATAAATCTGAGGCATCACATAGAAAGATGTGTGATTTTTCCCTGCAGGGAAATAATCGGCAGCCTCGATCCATTTCTCGTCTTTATACATAAGGGCCGTGTTTCCTTCTGCCCGGAAAGGTGCCATTAAGAATGTCACGAGAGTTCGGCCAGTGTCTGACGTGGCTTCTTTATAGCTTGGAATACCGTCTATAACAATGAAAAACTCATCATCGACGAAAGGACAATCGGTGAACGGGAATGCTGTGCCGACAGCTTCACCATAAGCATTTTTGGTGTCAAGTTCATAGACCGACCACCAGAAAGAGTCAATTTTTTGGTCAGGCAGGCCATCCTTAGAAGAATACAGGTGCACCCCCACGTTGGAAATCTGGTCGACAAGTTCGCCCGCCTCGGCACGGTCGAAGAAGACATAAGCACCTGTCACCATAACGGGTCTTGAGGGTTTACTGAAACGTTCAGCATATTTAGTAATCTTTACGCTTTCAATTGTGCTTCCCGGGAAAACACCCCAATTACCCATATCGAAGTTTGTTCCCGCTGTGCCGTCGGAAGTGCGGAGATTGTTAATAACCCCTTCATATTCCACTGTGAAATCCAGAGTGGCAGAAGACTTACCGTGAGAGTTTTCCACTTCGAGAGCTGCATATTGATTATGCAGGAACATGAAATTCACTTCCGGGTTGGCCTCCGATGTTTCATACAGTTTGGTGTTATCAGGATCTACCCCGGTGAAAGTCCACTTATGGGAAGATGGGAAACCGTCAGAACCGTCGAAGAATGTAACATTTGCCAAAGGGGCCACGAGAGGAAGACGATTTGAACTAAGATGGAAAGAAGCCGGCGGAGTTATTTTGGCCACGGGTGCCGTACCCGTCACTGAAATAAATTTGGAAATAGTCTTAGTGTCGCTATTGCCATTTTTATCGGTGACAGTGAGGGAAACATCGTAGTCGCCGTCGGTGGTATAATAAATCGAGGGATTAACCTCTGTGGAGGTAGAAGGGGTTGCACCTGGGAAATTCCAGACTCTTGATGTGACGTCACCCGGGGTAATATCCACCAAAGTGATCACTTCGCCTGTGGTAGCATCGATATGGTCGATTGAAGCACGTGTGGAGATTCTGATATCATCGATAGCGAAATCGCCGAGATAGCCGCCGGTTTTGAAAATCTCATCACCGGATCCGTAAGTGTAAAGCAGACGCATTTTCACCTTCTTGCCGGCATATTCCGATAGATCTGCGGATACCGAATGCCACCGGGCCTGTTTCTCGCCTGTTTCATTTCCGGAATTCCAGAGCACGATATTTTCATCCTGGAAACCATCTGACGAAATTGAAAGCTCAAGCCGGCAACAATCATCAAAGTTCAGACTGTAATAAACATACATTGAAAGCACTGCATTGGCGGGCAGAGTAAGTTCAGGTGATACGGCCCCCGATTTTTCACGATTGTAGACCCTATAGTCTCCTTCTACATAAAGTGAGGATTTGTCGGCCGGATTGATTTCGGAGAAATTTTTGTTTTCCACCGACCATGCCACGTGAGTGGTTTTGTCGATGGTCCAACCCTGAAGCCCGTTGTCGAAATTATAATTATAGACTTCCTGAAGCGAATCGTCCAGACCGTCTACCGAGAAATTGGCTTTCAGGGAAGAATCTGAAGCATAGAGCGCCGGGCCACTGACCGTTTTGACGGGCACCGAGGCAATCTCTCCTTTTTTGGGCGCCGAAGGGGAGATCACCTTTAAATGAGGCATGGGAACCTGTGAAAATCCACAGGTTCCAATTGCCAAAGCTATAAGTGATATTGCTAATTTCTTCATTTCTTATTGAATTTTAAGGTAATTACCTTTCCATCTTTATCAATGAAACGTGCGATATAAGGAGAAGGAGCAAGGCCGGTGACATTCACTTTAGTTGTTGCGGCAACAGCCAAAACTCTCCTTCCGGCCATGGAGAACACCTCGAGTGTACCCTCTTCCGGAACATAGATTTCACCCATACGGCTATCGTAAACCAGGTTACCCGCCATGGCGAGACGATGCAGTGTGTCAGAATCCTCTGTCTTAGTCATCTTCAAGGAATAGAGTTTAACCATGGAGTCTGTGTCGGGTGTTTCAGCTTCGAAACATATACGGGCAACTCCTTGATATTCTTCAGGAAGTTCACAGAAAGATACGATCTCCTCCTTAGCTGAAGGAAGTTTAAGCTCCTGTATCTTATATCCTTTCACATTCTTCACATTGCTTGCGAGATCTACATCTTTCTCTTTTATTATATATATATGGAGAATATGATCGTTTGCAACTGCCGATGGAGCTTCAGCCACGATATCGATTTGTGCAGCAAAAGTGTCGATGACTACCGGAGGACTCATAAGCAATGTCTCCCCATCTGAAGTGAAGAAATATGCTTCATCTTCCTCATCGTTATATTGCCAGCCTGCAAGTTGCGTTGAAGTTCCATTTACATGCCAGATTTCATTATCATTGGCGAAGTCGTGGGCATACTCCATTTCAAACGGATTGCCGAAATAAACCGGATCGGCATCTGCGATTTCACTTCTGAAATCTTCAAAGAGAGCTTCAACGGAATAAATAAATTTAGCATATACAAAGCCCTCTTCCTCGTCGGTATAGGTGGTTACGGATATCGGCTGCTCTGTCAGCAATACATCATTACGATAGATGTTATAAGTGACATTTTCTATAGCCAAGCCGTTGATGTCTTCAGAAACTTCTGAGAAAGAAATTAGACGGGAACCATCACTTTGGATAGATGCTGTCACGTTGGCGGGAGCCAAAGGAGCTTCCGGTCTGGGAGCAAGTTCTACCAATACTACATCAGCCTGGGTAAGATTGAGTTCCCATGGGTCGGATGTTGCTTCTACATATCCTATATAATATACCCCATCCTTATCCACCTCAAATTCAACATCAGTTGTGTTAGGGAAGCTTACACTTGTAATTTCCTTTTCATGAAGTTTATTCTTCAGCGTTGCTTCATGACTGGGAGCATCTGTAAGATAAATTTCAATATTGGAAGTATATCTTGCGCTATAGCATGTAGCTTTATATTGCACCTTGTATTTACCGGCAAGAAGTTTTAAGGGAGGAGTCAAAGCCCATGGATGGTTAGACACGAAAGATGTCTTAAGTGATTGGCTTGAAGAGTTGTATTTCCACAGACCTGTGCCCTCTCCACCATTAGTCATTGTCCATAATTCGAAATCATCTTCGGTAGAGAAATCGGGGCGGTAGGAGTTTTCTTCGGTAACAGCGATAGCATCGCCGAGTTGCACTTTATCAGTAACCGCTGCTTCCATTTCCGGATATTGGCTTGCAATAATGGTGTAGAAATACATACCGAGGGAGGCATCATCGGCGGGATCAATAGCACTTGTAGCCGATATTTCTGAGGCAATCACTTTATTATCGGGCATACGCACCACATTATAAGACACATTTTGGGTGTCAACATAGCCACCGTTTTGTCCTACCTCTTCCATAGCATCCCAAGAGATTGTAACGGCTCCGGAAGTTTCATCTTTCACAGCTGAGGCATTAGCGAGGGGTTGCGGGGTGTCTGTGCCAACCCAAGTTGTGGTAGCCTCAACGGCTGAGGAAGCATTGTCGCCAAGATAGAGCGTGACACTATATTTATAGATACCCGGGGCAGTTACATTAGAATCGGTATAAGTGTATTCTTCTCCCGGGGTCAGACCTGTCGTGACAGTGGCCAGTTCGCTTCCTCCTCTCTTGATGATAGCCTTATCAATTTTGGAGAGACTTCCACCTGCGTTATTTTCAGTAGGATTGGTCCATTTTAGAATAACCTTCATTTCCCCACCTTCAGCGGGAGTAGCTGTCAGGTCAACAGCCTCAAGAGGTGCCACCGGAATTTCCTTTAAACTGATATTATCTACATAAATATCGTTACTGTTTACTGTGCCTTGACAATGGAATCCAAGGTAATACACTCCATCTTCTTCTACAGAGAAATCGATCTCCTTTGTTGAATCGAAGGTGCTCGATATAGTTTCAGTAAATAATTCCTGATTTAATCCTGCTGCTGTAGCTGCTTTCCCAATAATCACACGTAGGGGTTTTTCACTACCTGAAGAAGATGAAGAAATCCTGGTTGAGAAACTTAATTTGTAAGCAGCACCTGCTTTCAGATTGATACCCGGAGAAACAGCATAGGCGTCAGCCGGATTACCCCAATATTGAAGTCTGCTGCTTGAGACACTCCAGTCTCTGGTAGCATCCGGGCCATGGAAGAATGAGAAGAAATGATTGGAAGTGCTGAAATCCTGAGAATAGGGAAGATCGATAGCACCGCCGAGAGTCACGGCATTGGATGAAGAACCGGCCCAAGCAGTCGAACCGTTGTAAATATGGTAGACCTTATAAGTATATGAATTCAGCCCGTTTACATTTCTGTCGTAATAAGGCAGTTCTCCTTTATAAGCTTCTTCTAAAGTTATTTCCGAGTCGGAACCGGCTTTACGTGTAATCTTGTATGATATCTCAGAAGGGTCTACATATCCACCATTACTTCCACCGGGGATATCGAAATTAATGGCAACTGTGTGATCATCAATGACAGTAGCCACTACATTCGACAAGCTGCCCAAAGATGTGTCTTTCCCAATCCAGTTTGACTGAATTTTTTGAGTGGCGGATGTGGATGCACCATCGGAGTTGAAAGGAATCACCTGATAATAATATTTTCCGGGTGATGGGATACTATTATCCACGAAAGAGCCTGTTGCACCTTGGTCTCCCAAAGGTATGGAGCCGATCAAACATGACGAAAGATCGGAGGGGAAAGAGGAAGAGGTGGATCGGTATATGTTAGCACCCATTTCTCCAATAAATACTCCTCCCTGATCAGAAGCTGTAGGCCAGGTCCAGGTGAGAGTAGCCTCCATAACTCCTTGTTCTGCCGGAGTGACCGTTAGATTTGTAACAGCTCCCGGATGTACCGCCACTTTCTCTAACACAAACTTTTGGAATTTGAAATCTCCATTATAGCCGTCCGAATAGCAATGGATAGCAAAATAATATGTGCCGGCATCCGTGGTATTGAAAGTTCCGTCATAATTGTTGTAAAAACTACCTCTGGTTAAACTTTCATTTTTATATATTTGAGTAGAGAGGGCACCTACTGAAGGGGCTGTACCTCCATTGATAGTGAATTTCTGTTTATCTGAGCTAAATGTGGTAGCATTATAAACATAGGCACTTACTTTATAACAGGCATCCCCTTCAAGTTGAACTCCGGGAGAGATCAACCAATCGTCAGCCGCTTTAGTCTTATTTTGGTTGTATATGGCATCTTCATCGTCATAATGCCACATATTGTCGCCACCGTCACCATTTGCATCGATGACGGTCCAGTTTGCAAATTGATCCGCACTTGGGATGTCTAAAGTAATGGTGTCCGCTATAACTGTAAAGGCATAGCAAACTGCCATTGCAGAAAGTAAAAATTTCCTCATAAGCGTTATGGTTTTTTGAATATGATGAAATGTTAATTAATTGCTATTTATGCAAAAGAAGGTATTGCACTATAGAAAAAACCGAAATAATTTGCAAATTTACATATTTTTGGTTAAAAAGGCAAATATCGGTCAGAAGTAAAGAAGAATATAGCATTTTGTTGATTTTTGCCAACAGCATCCTCGCCAAAACAAGACTGAGGCTATCCTGTTTTTTCCTATTTCTGAAGACATAAAAATTTTTATCAAAAACGTAAAAAATTTTTTACTACGCATATTCTTTGCGTAGTGGCATATTTATTTTGCAACGTGAAAGCATAAGTCACACGACATGAATTTATATAAACCGATGTCAATTTAAACTAAAAATAATGTATATAAACCATAAACCAATATCATGTATATAAACCGATGTCAGGTGACAATGCCGGGGAAACCCAAACAAAAAAATCATCCACATCAACAAAAAATCAAAAAGAAAAAAGCTGTATCGGCAAATGAGACACCTGTAATCTAAATTTGCAGCGTAAACACAAAACCAAATCCTTATTGCTATGAGAAGATTGAGTTCAGATGACGAAAAAACTAAAAAGAAAAGGAACGTGGCCGTGAAAAACTCTCCCAAATCCATCCTCGAAGCTTTCGAGGGCATCGTGGAACTTGTACACGACTCCCGGCTCAGCCAGGAATTCTTCAAAAAGGCCGAGCCTTGCATCAGATATGCCTCACGCAAACTGGGTCTGTCAAAAATACAGACCGTATTGCTCGCTATTTTTGTAGACAAGAGCGAAGACACCCGTATCCGTCAGTCGGAAATCGCTTCTTTCATCGATGTCAGGACTATACGCATACTTCAACTGGCCAATGAAATCGATCACCTCGTAGACCTTCATTATCTGAAGTCTTCAAAGAGAAGCGACGACCTGACTTACCGCGTGCCACCTCAGGTGCTCACAGCCCTAAGGGAAAACAAACCATACGTCTACACCCAGCCACCGGTCATTGATATCAATGACTTCTTCGACCTCTTCCGCAAATTCATGAAAGAGAAAGACGAAAATGAGCTCACCTACGAACTTCTCGAAAAACAGACTTTCGAAGCTCTCGACGAAATCAGCGACTCCCTCTTCGTAAAGAGGTTGAACCGTTACAACATTTCGGAATGCAACAAATTGCTCTTCATCTATATGGCCCATCTCTATGTTGAAAACCGAGATGACAATATCCAGTTTCACGACATCGAGAATATCTACGACGACGATGAGATACCAAGCTGGGTAAAGCGTTCACTACGCGACCGCACCAACGAACTCTTCTGCAAAAATATGATCGAAAACGTCAACGAAGACGGTATGGCTCGTAGCGACGCTTTCAAACTGACAGAAAACATAAAGGAGGAACTCCTGGAGGAGCTGAAAATCTCCTCTGTCGGTCGTGGCGAGAAAGATCTGATCAAGCATATATCCCTCACCGGGAAAACCCTTATTTATAACGCCACGGAGCAATCACAAATCTCCGAACTCTCCTCAATCCTTTCAGACAAAAGATTTAAGGAGGTGCAGAAACGCCTGAAAGATAACGGAATGAGAGAAGGGTTCTGTTGTCTGTTTTACGGACAACCGGGGACAGGCAAGACAGAAACAGTCTATCAGCTTGCCTTGCAGACCGGGAGAGATATCCTGAGGGTTGATGTAGATAAGGTGAAGAGTTGCTGGGTAGGGGAAAGTGAGAAGAATATCAAAGGTCTGTTCGACCGCTACCGCAATATCTGCAGGGAGAGAGTCAAAAACGGGCAATTGGCCCCGATACTTCTCTTCAATGAGGCCGACGCTGTGCTCGGCGTCAGGATGGAAGGCGCCTCTCGCGCAGTAGACAAAATGGAGAATTCAATCCAGAATATAATACTTCAGGAGATGGAAACACTGGAGGGGATAATGCTCGCCACCACCAACCTCACCACCAATCTTGACAAAGCTTTCGAGAGAAGATTCCTTTACAAGGTGAAATTCGAGAAGCCCACCGTTGAATCGCGTGCCGAAATATGGAGAGCCATGTTGCCGGGTCTCAAGAAGAAAGATGCATTGACTCTGGCAGCCAAATTCGATCTTTCCGGTGGTGAAATCGAAAATGTGGTGAGACGCCATACGGTCAATACCATCCTTTCCGGGGCACGGAAGATCGACATCGAGGCAATCGAAGAGTCGTGCAAACTCGAAAGACTCTCAAACTCCCAACATCGTCCGGTAGGATTCTGATTTATCGGCGTCCACGCAGGCTGTCGACTATAAGTTCAGCCACATAATCAGAAGCCACGCTATTACCCAGGCGACGACGCATATTCCGGTAACCGTTTATCTGCCACTCCCGTTTGGGAGAATGTTGAAGGAGGGGGCCCAATTCCCGGGCCACCTTCTCGACTGTGCAGTTATGCACAAGAAGCTCGGGAACTATCGAGTTGTTGACAATCAGATTGGGCAATGACACATATTTCACTTTCAAAAGTTTCTCCATTATCTTATAGGAAAGCTTCACGCCATTGGCACGATAGCACACCACCTGCGGCGTGCCGATCAGAGCTGTCTCGAGTGTGGCGGTTCCCGAGGTCACCAGGGCTGCCTGTGAATATTTAAGAAGGGTCGGAGTCGCTCCGAACACTACTTGCAGACCGGGATCCTGAGCCACCTCACGATAGAATTTCTCCGGGATTGCAGGAGCGGCAGCCACCGCAAACTGAAATTCCGGATATCTCTTGGCCGCCTCAATCATGATCGGAAGGTTGTTACGTATCTCCCCCTTACGACTTCCCGGCAAAAGGGCAATCAGAGGTTTCTCCCAGTCGGCAAACCCCTGTCGCTCCATAAAATGTTTCTTCGGCGGAAGATGCGACAGGGCATAATCTATCTCCTGGACTGACGGATTCCCGACATATTTCACGCTATAGCCGTGACGAGAATAAAACTGCTCCTCAAATGGAAGGATAGAATATAGATTGTCGACATATTTTTTTATCCCTTTTACCCTCCATTCTTTCCAGGCCCATACCTTCGGGGAGATGAAATAATCCACTCTCACTCCTCGCTTGTGGGCATATTCCGCAAGTTTGAGATTAAAACCGGGATAATCCACCAGTATCAATACATCAGGGCGATATTCCCTCAAAATCCTCTTTGCCGCCTTAAGGTTGGTGAGCAATGCCGGGAGTTTCCGGATCACCTCCGAAAACCCCATCACGTTTAATTTGTCGTAATGTATATCAGGAGTTTTTCGCGAGGCTTTCTGCATAAGGTCGCCTCCTATAAAACGGAATTCCGCCTCCTGATCGAGTTTTTTAATCGATTCAATCACATTTGAGGCATGAAGGTCGCCGGATGCCTCTCCGGCTACAAGCATATATTTCATGTGCAATATTGCAGTTAGAGCAGTCGTTTCTATAATATGAACGCGCTCCTTAAAATAATATTATTGTCGATCATTCTGGGTATAGCCCTACCCTCCTGTATCAATGACGATATCACCGATTCCCCCTCCGCCACTCTGACATTCTCGACGGATACGGTGAGTTTCGGTGCAATTTTCACAGACCTCACCACTCCGACGGCTCGACTGCAGGTATTCAACCGCAACAGCAAAGGGGTGAATATATCCTCTATCGGATTCAAGGATCCTGCCACGCCTTTCCGGCTGAATGTCGACGGGGTCTCGGGTCAGACGTTCTCGGATATAGAGATCAGGGGGAATGACTCTATCTACATCTTTCTGGAGTGTTTCATCGATGCCAATAAAATATTGGAGCCTTTCAGAGTATCCGATCAACTGGAATTTGTCACCAACGGCGTAACCCAGGATGTGGAGGTGGAAGCATGGGCATGGAATGTGACAAGACTTAACGCCGTGACAGTGGCTGAAGACATGACCCTGACAGCAATGAGGCCTTACGTGATTTTCGACACGCTGCGGATTGAGCCGGGAGCTACCCTTAATATCGAACCGGGAGCCTGGCTCCTCTTCCACGACAAAGCCGCAATGGAGGTGAAAGGCACGCTCTCCGCTATCGGGAACCCCGACAATTTCATCCGCATGAGCGGCGACCGGCTCGACGATATCCTTCCCGATGTGGCCTACGACCAGTTGGCAGGACAATGGGGAGGAATCGACATTGCCCCGGAATCTTTCGGAAACAGGATGGAATATGTAAACATGCGTTCCACCGTGTCGGGTCTACGTGTCGACTCATGCGGAGATCTCTCGAAAAATAAGCTCACACTTGTGAACAGTTGGCTACATAATTCCCAAGGCAACGTGCTCAGTTCGAAATACGCGGCAGTTGATGCCTACGGCTGCTGCTTCTCAGAGGCTGCCGCTTCAGTGGTGAGTCTCACCGGAGGCAAACACAACTTCGTGCAGTGCACTATTGCCAACGCATATTTATTCTCCTCTTTCAATGCGCCCAATCTCTATCTGAGCCATTGTATGCCGGATGATTCGGAAGACAACGGACATCCTCTCATGGTGGCCAACTTTGAAAACGGTATAGTGTGGGGAGATATAGGCTCGCCCCTCTATCCCGGCGACCTGATCGGCTCCAATGTGTTCATGCTCAATATGCTTTTCAAGGCTACCGGCACCGACGATGAGAATTTCATCAACTGTGTATGGAATGAAGACCCTCTCTTCTATACGATTAGAGAGGATTATTATTTCGACTATCGACTTCAACCCGAATCTCCGGCTTTTGGGCGTGGGAATCCGGCTTACCTGACTCCCGAATGTCTCTACGACATGGATGGTCTCTACCGCCTGGCCGACGGAATGCCTGCTCTCGGGGCCTACGCCGACTGATAACAATAAAAATAATTGTCGGCTTTTTATTTTGGGGATTACAGATTTTTTTCTAATTTTGCATTCGCAAAAGCGAAAGCTTGCATCTCGGGGTGTAGCACAGTTGGTTAGCGCGCTACGTTCGGGACGTAGAGGTCGGAAGTTCGAGTCTTCTCACCCCGACTAACCAGGAAAGTGGATAAATTTGGCTGCTTGCAACCACTTTAAAAAATGCTAAAACTGCAATATATCCCTTAAGTTACGGGATAACGCATAGAGGCATTCTGATTTACGCAGTCAGAATGTTTTTTTATTTATAACAATCATAAAATTTCATGCTTCACGCAGTAGAACAATACCAGAAAACTTAACATCTCCAACAATAACAAAACCTACATACTCCAAATATGAACTATCTATTTACATCAGAATCAGTATCTGAGGGACACCCTGACAAAGTGGCCGACCAGATCAGCGATACATTATTAGATGAATTCCTTGCCCGCGACCCGCAGAGCCATGTGGCAGTGGAGACATTATGCACTACCGGGCAGGTTGTCGTGGCCGGCGAAGTGTCTTCCGAAGCCTACGTCGATATACATTCTTCTGTGCGCGAGCTTATCAAGCAAATCGGCTATGACCGTGGCGCCTACCGCTTTGACGGTGACTCCGTTGGGATACTTTCAGCCCTGCATGAACAGAGTCCTGATATCGAAAGGGGTGTAGACCGCGGAGAACTCTCCCAGCAGGGAGCCGGTGATCAGGGCATGATGTTCGGCTATGCCGTGGATGAAACGGAAAACTACATGCCCCTGACCCTGGATCTTTCCCACATGCTGCTTAAGGAATTGGCTGAAATCCGAAAAGAGGGAAAAGAGATGACCTACTATCGCAAGGGGAAACAGAGAACCTATCTTCGTCCCGACTCAAAGAGCCAGGTGACTGTGGAATATGACGAAAACCGTCGCCCGGTGAGGATACACACAATTGTGATCTCCACACAGCATGATGAGTTTGTGGCTCCGCTCAATGACTCGGAACATGCTCAGGTGGCAGCCGACACCAAGATGATGGAGACAATACGCGAAGACATAAAGCATGTGTTGCTCCCCCGCGTGATTGAAAAACTGCCTGACAATATCAAGAAACTGTTTGATGACAAGCTGATACTCCACGTTAACCCCACCGGCAAATTCGTATTGGGTGGACCGCACGCCGATACAGGTCTGACAGGCCGCAAAATCATTGTAGACACCTACGGAGGCCGGGGCGCACATGGCGGAGGTGCTTTCTCAGGGAAAGACCCGTCGAAAGTAGACCGCTCGGCAGCCTACGCATGCCGCCATATCGCAAAAAATCTTGTGGCTGCCGGAGTGGCCGGGGAAGTGCTCGTGCAGGTTAGCTACGCTATCGGAGTGGCCGAACCGATCAATCTGTTTGTCAACACTTTCGGCACAGCCAAAGTGAACTTGAGCGACTCGGAAATAGCTGAAAAAGTGACAGAACTGTTCGACCTGCGGCCCGGAGCGATAGAGCAATCACTGGGATTAAGAAATCCGATTTACAGTGAGACCGCTGCCTACGGGCACATGGGGAGAACACCCGAAAAGAAACTAAAGGTCTTCACCTCCAAATATGACGGTGAAGAAATCGTAAGGGAAGTGGAACTGTTCACATGGGAGAAGCTCGACAGAGTGGAAGATATCAGGAAAGCTTTCAATATCGATTGATTAAACACAATTTGCTCAATTCCTTATTTTATATTAATTTTGCGTGATAAACGCGCGATTGGGCAAATTGCGCCCTAAAATATGTAAAATTAACAACTCCATAGAATGGCAACTTTAGAAAAAATCAGAAGCAAATCGGTGCTATTGATCGTAGTGATCGGCGTGGCTTTGCTCGCTTTCATCATCGGCGATGCTATCACCAACAGCCGTAACCTATTCGGCGACCAGACCACGGTGGCAAAAGTGGGTGGTTCAAAAATCGATTACATGGATTATCAGAGAAAGAGAGAAGAATTGAATTCACAGCTTGAGAATGCCCGCAGACAGAATCCGGCTCAATTCGCCAACTACGACACCCAGGTGCTCCCGCAGATGGCAGTAGACCAGCTGATGGGCGACGCTCTGCTCGACCAGGCCGTGGCTGACGCCGGGATCCGCACTTCTCCCACTCAGTTGTCTTATTATATTTTCGATCAGCCGATCAACCCGAGATTGGGTGAAATCATGCAGCAACTCCAGGCTTCCAATATAATGGTGTCAAGTCCTCGCGAAGCTTATCAATATATCACCAATCCCACCCAGTATGGTCTGACAGAAGCCGAGATGGCTCCTTTCCAGCAGTATTGGGTTGTGATGCAGAATGAAACTGCTAAATTGGTGAACCGCAACACCTATCAGAGATTGCTCATGGGTACGGTAAGAGCCAACGATCTTGACAAGAAAGCCCTTTATAACGACTATGTTGGCACACGCAATGTAGATGTTGCCTATAAACCCTACGGAAATGTAAGCGATGAAAAATACGCTCCCTCCGAGAAGGAAATACGTGAAGAATACAACAATGTGAAAGGTCAATACAAAGTTGACGAGCTCACAAAAGAAATCGCCTTCATTGCTGTGACTATCGCTCCCTCGGATGCTGACAAAGAGGCTGCTTCTCAATTGGCACGCCAGACTGCCGAAGCAATGCGCGCCGGAGATGCTTCCTCCAACAAAGAGCTCAGGAAAGAAGGTGTGGTTGTAACTCATCGCAAAGTGCGTGAAAAAGACATGAATAACGGTGCAGTCAAAGATTTCGTCACTACAGCTCCGAAAGATTCCGTAGAGATCGTGACTGACAATATCAAAGGTTTCACTGTAGTGAAAGTAGGTCCGCGTAAAGTTGAGGTTGACTCCCTTCAGTTGAATATCGTGCAGGTAGCCGGCGAAGGTCTTGCCACCACTACACTCGCAAGCCTTAACTCAGGCCTTTCGATCGACTCCGTTTCTTCCACATCTCCCGACAGCATCTTTGTGCAGAAAGAGCAATGGATTTCTCTTTACAATGCCAACGGCGCCACCGGCGCTCTGGATGCTTCTCAGGTTGACTCGCTCGTGAATGCTAATGGCAAATATATCACACTTGTCACCTCCCCCAACGGTTCTGTCCTGGCTACGGTGACAGAGAAGAGCGCCCCGAAGACCATCTATGAATTCGACGAGGTGAACTACGAACTCAAACCGAGCACAACCACTATTAATGAGGCGCGAGTGAAACTTGAAGACTTCCTGACCGCCAACGAGACCGCCAAACTGTTTGAAGAGAATGCCCCCAAAGAGGGTTATACAGTTAAGAATGTCGACCTCAATGCCTCCACTCCGGCAGTGCCGAGGATGGCAGGAATGCAGAGTTTCTATCCCGACAGCCGTCAGGTGGTGCGCTGGGTTATGATCGATGGGAAACCGGGTGCAGTGAGTCATGTGTATGAGTCGAAAGACGCTATGAGTCCTGCTTTATATGCAGCTGCAGTGTTGTCATCTTATGATGATTATGTGCCTCTGAACAATCAGGAAGTGCTCAATTCCGTATCCGACCGCGTCAGAAAATCTAAAGCAGCCGAAGAGATGATGGGTGAATACAGTAGCCAGACTTCTTCAGTGGCAAGCGCAGCAACCGCCATGGGAGTTGAGCCGCGCAACAACGCTTCCTTCCGCTTTGCAAGAAATCCTCAGGTTAGAGATGCAGCCGTGGTAGGTCAGATTGCAGGCAGCAAACCGGGCGAAGTTGTGCTCGTGAAAGGCGATTCAGGTGTGTATGCCTTCCAGGTAGTGTCGGAAAACACTGAGAATTTCCCCTACACCGACTCACAGTATGAGCAACAGTACTTCCAATTGGTTAACCCCAATCTTGGAGAGATGTTGAAAGGCGCCAAGAAGTATAAGAACAATATCTACAAATTCGAAGCCGGCGACTAATTCTCCGGTCAGACTGAATTCATAAATAAGGAGGCGACCACAGCCTCCTTTTTAAATTTTTTAGGGTTTAAATTTTTAAGCCCCTATATCATCCTTAGGTTTCAGATATGGCATCAAACGACAACCCGACTATCCTACTTGGGATGGATCTTGAAGAATTGAAGCGGCTTGCAGTTTCGGGAGGGATGCCGGCTTTTACCGGCAAACAGCTCGCGGAATGGATATATAAGAAACGGGCTACCTCCTTTTCGGTAATGAACAACATTTCGAAAAAAGGTAGGGAATGGCTTGAGGAGAATTGCGTGATCGGAAGAGAAGGAGCCGCCGCGAAATTCAAATCAGCCGATGGCACCGTGAAATATCTCTTCAATGCCCCGAAAGGAAAGAAGATTGAATCAGTGATGATTCCCGACCACGACCGCGCGACCCTCTGCGTCTCCTCTCAAATAGGCTGCCGGATGAATTGTTATTTCTGCGCCACCGGTAGAAGCGGCTTTTCCGGCAACCTCAGCGCCGCTCAAATCCTCAACCAGATACTGACAGTCGGAGCAGAGATCAACATCGATGGCGACGAAGACCTCACAAACATAGTATTTATGGGGATGGGGGAACCGCTTGACAATTTTCCGGAAGTTAAGAGAGCCATAAGAGTACTGACCGAGCCTTGGGGTCTGGCCTGGAGTCCGAAAAGGATAACGGTGTCAAGTGTAGGTAAACTTCCACAATTGAAGGAATTGCTTGATGAGACTAAAGTGCATGTGGCCATTAGTCTCCACACTCCGAATCCCACGTTAAGACAGCAGATGATGCCGGCTCAAAAGGCCTTCCCGATTGCATCGGTCATAAAGGTGCTGAAAGCTTACGATTTCTCACATCAGCGCCGCCTCTCATTTGAGTATATAATGTGGCGAGGTGTGAACGATGATATCGAGCACGCAAAGGCATTGGTGGCACTTATCGAGGGACTGGATTGCAGGGTTAACCTCATCCGATTCCACAAAATTCCGGGAGTGGACTTGCAACCTGCTACAGAGGAAAGGATGATAATGTTCCGCAATTATCTTAACAGTCATGGCATCATCAGTACGATCCGTGCCTCCCGGGGAGAGGATATAATGGCTGCCTGCGGAATGTTGGCCGGCAAAGAGTGTTAAAACATATAACCGGGAAAATCATTCCCGGGGACAACAAGAATGAAACAGATGGATAGACCGATAAGAGTGGGTATAACCCATGGCGATATAAATGGAGTGGGCTATGAAGTGATCTTTAAGACCTTGGCAGAGGATGGTATCACGGAACTGTTCACCCCCATTGTATTCGGATTGCCCGGGATAGCTGAAAAAGCAAAAGAAAGTTTCGGGCTTGGAGCACTTAAAATAAATGTTGTGGCAGATGCC
The DNA here is from genome assembly GCA_022509205.1 of Muribaculaceae bacterium. Taxonomy (GTDB): domain Bacteria; phylum Bacteroidota; class Bacteroidia; order Bacteroidales; family Muribaculaceae; genus Lepagella. The sequence continues at coordinate 45,301 of JAFLTR010000009.1, forward strand.
TCGGAAGCACGCGACGGGAGAGTCAATCTCGTGGAACTAACTGAAACCAAACCTGAACTACACCCGGGGGAAGTGAGGAGAGATGCCGGAGAAAGTGCCGTGGAAGCGCTTGAAAAAGCTGTGGAGGCATTGAAAGATGAAGATATAGACGTGCTCGTCACTGCTCCTATATCCAAGGAAGCCGTTCATTCGGAAAAGTTCAATTTTCCCGGCCACACCGAATTTCTCAGCGAACGTTTGGGCGACGGTGAAGAGGCCACAATGATTTTATGTAACGATAATCTGAGAGTGGCACTTCTGACAAAGCATATTCCGGTTGCTAACATACCGGAATACATCACGGAGGAAAACATCACAACGGCCGTAGAAAAATTCTCTAATACCCTTAAAAAGGATTTCGGAATTGTAAGGCCCTCGATTGCAGTGCTCAGTCTGAATCCTCACGCCGGCGACGGGGGAATATTGGGGAAAGAGGAGGAAGAGATTATAAAACCGGCCCTTGCTAAATTGATGCACAAAGGTATAATAGCCTTAGGCCCTTATCCGTCAGACGGATTCTTCGGACATGCCACCTACAAGAAATTCGACGGCGTGCTTGCTATCTATCATGACCAGGGGCTCGCTCCTTTCAAGACAATAGCCAATGACGGAGGGGTTAATTTCAGTGCCTCGCTTCCTTTTGTGAGAACCTCGCCCGACCATGGAACAGCTTTTGATATCGCCTGGAAAGGGGAAGCCGACCCTAAATCCATGAGGGAGGCTATTTATATGGCTATCGATATTTTCAGAAGAAGAAAAACATTCGAGGAGGCTGCAGCAAATCCGTTAAGGAAACATGTGCAGGAGAAGCCTGAAAGAACGGAGTAAGAATATGATTGATTTTGGAATCATAGCGGCCGGCGATGGCAAGAGGATAATGCAGGAAGGGTCTCCCTTCCCTAAGCCATTGGTGGAAATTGAAGGCAAACCGATGATAGGCCGGCTCATCGAATTAATGGAGGAGGCCGGGGCTCGCTCTGTCAGTATAGTTGTGAATGAGGATATGACTCGGGTGATTGAGTATCTGCAGGAATTCCTGCCATCGGCAAAATGTGAACTCAAATTCGAGTCAATAAAAACTCCCTCTTCTTTTCATAGTTTCTACCGAATCATGCAACTGATGAAGCCGACCGGTAAATTCATTGTTGCCACAGTAGATTCTGTCTGCCGGGCTGAAGATTTCAAGAATTATGTCGACTACTTTCTCAATGTCCCCCATGGCATCGACGGAGTTATGGGAGTCACCACTAATATTGATGATGAAAAACCTCTCTATGTCGAGACAGAGGGCCGGCATCGGATAGTGGCCTTCCGCGATGAGGCTTTCGACGGGGTGAAATATGTTAGTGCCGGATATTACGGACTTCAGACATCAGTCTTTCCCATTCTTCAGGAGTGTGTGACACAAAATGTGAGCCGGATGAGAAATTTCCAAAGGAAACTTTTGGAACAAGGTCTGAATCTTGATGCTTTCCCGATGGGGAAGGTGGTGGATGTAGATCATCTCGACGATATCGCGAAAGCCAATTCGATTCTTGGATGAGCCTTAAGATCCTTGCCATATCGAGGGCACCGAAGTTTTCTCCGGGAAACGTGGAGAATGATGCTGCCATCTTGAGAGAAGTGGCTGATTGTCTCACTCGGGAAGGACATGATCTTAAACTTATCTCGGAGGAGGAATTCCTTAAGTTTCCGACTGATTGCAAGGTCATAATCAATATGTGCCGTGGAGAAGACTCTGTAAGGAAACTCCGGCAGTTGGAGAAAGAAGGTTGCATCGTTATAAATTCAACTCAAGGAATAGAAAACAGCAGAAGAAAAAATATGACGAGGCTTATGGAGCGGGCCGCAATCCCTTCTGCCGACAATATCCTGTTGAGCCGTGAAAATCTGTCCGTTATTCCTGGAGATGAAAATTGGAGCCCATCGGTAAAGCGGCTTTTGGAAAAACATGAGATAGAAAAGTGCTGGATAAAAAAGGGTGACGGCTACACCACTGATAAAAATGACATCTGCTTCTGCAACAATCCTGCAGAGGTAGAAGCAGCACTCAGGGAAATGTTTGAGAGGGGGGAAGAGGGAGCTATTCTAAGCAGACATATAGAGGGAGACCTTGTAAAGTTTTATGGAATCGCCGGTCAACCCTTTTTCCATTGGTATTATCCGGAAGGAGGTCAGAATAAATTTGACGTAAAAGAATTAGAAGCTACATCAAGTATGCTTGCAAAGATATTCGGGCTGACAATCTACGGAGGCGATTGTATAGTGAGGGAGGATGGATCGTATGCAGTCATAGATTTCAATGACTGGCCAAGTTTCAAGGTTTGCAGGGAGGAAGCGGCCCCTCATATTACGGCTGCAATAATTTCAGAGATTAAGACCCGTATCCCCTAACCCATTTTTTTCTAAAAGATGTCGGATAAGCTACCCAGTAAGAAGAATCGAGGCGGATATAGGGATTCATTGAAGTCGATGGACACTGAAGAGACCTTCGACCTGCTATTCTACCGGCCTATCGGCTATCTGCAGGCAATCGGAGCTCATAAACTTGGGATAACACCCAACGCTATAACCATCTTTTCAATTTTCCTGGGAATAGGTTCGGGAGTCTGCTTTTATTTCAAAGATTTATGGATAAATCTGGCCGGAGTGTTCCTTTTAGTGTGGGCTGATTCTCTCGACAGCGCCGACGGTCAGTTGGCCAGAATCACAGGTCAGTATTCCCGTTTGGGAAGGATACTCGACGGTATCAGCAGTGAAACCTGGTTTATTTCAATTTATTTCTTCATCTGCCTTCGGGAAACGCTGACACCCGGATTTTTTCATACATACTGGTGGTCGATATGGGTGTTTGCTGCCATCACCGGATTTTTCCACGCATGGCAGGCTTCGATGGCCGATTATTACCGGCAATTCCATCTTTTCATGCTGAAGGGAAAAGACGGGAGTGAACTTGAGGACTCGGCAAAACCTCTATGGGAAAAATTTCATGCTCTCTCCTGGAGAAAAAATTTCTTTCAGAAAGGGATGCTGATGTTTTATGCCGATTACACTGAGACACAGCAGAAACGCACTCCCTGGATGCAGAAATTACGTAGGGCATTGAGGGAAAAATACGGCAACGATATCCCCCGAAGTTTCCGTGAGGCGTTTCGCAAGAAGAGTCTCCCCTTGATGAAATATACAAATATCCTTAGCTTCAACACCCGAAGTTTCGCCCTTTTTGCCGCTATTCTTATTTTTCAGCAGCCATGGCTCTATTTTGCTTTCGAATGCACCGTGCTCAACCTTGTGCTCGTCTATATGATGTTGAGACACGAGAGGATTTGCCGATATTTCATAAATCAACTCGACAAAGAGGCCGGCAGACAGGATTGAGTGTTGTTGCATTTTATCCAAACTGTCTGTATCTTTGTTATAACATAAAGCTAACATTAGAATTATGGGAATAAAAGGAATAATACTGGATTTTGGAGGCACTCTCGACACCGGAGGCGACCATTGGAGCACAGTGATCCGTGACGGGTGGAATAAAGCAGGAGTTGTAGCGGATGATGCTCTTTTCAGGGAAGCATACGTTTTCGGGGAACAAGGCATGGAAAAAGCATTGAATATATTGCCTACCCACACTTTCTCCGATATCCTGAACATGAAACTGCAGCTGGAATTGCAATATCTTGCCCAAAACGGCCATTTCCCCCCGCAACAGATACAGCCTAAGGCTGCGGAGATTGCAGAATACTGCTACGGAGTGGCAAAAGAGGAAACCGCTAAGATCATCCCGATTCTTGAAGAATTGGAGAAAAAATATCCTATGGTGATGGTTTCCAATTTCTATGGGAATTTAGACACAGTGCTTGAAGAGTTCGGGTTGTCAAAATTATTTAAGAAAGTGATAGAAAGTGCAAAGGTAAAAGTAAGAAAACCTGACACTGCTATCATGCAACTTGGAATAAAGGCACTTGGCATGCAGCCCGCGGAGGTGCTGGTGGTAGGCGACAGTATTAAAAACGATATTGAGCCGGCAAAAAAATTAGGATGCCACACCCTTTTGCTGAACGGAAGAAAATGGGGAGAGGATGGTCTCACCGATGAGGAGATCGATACAATTGAAAACCTTGATGAAATATTAGGCTTCCTGGAGATTATGTAAGAAACTTAAAACCGCAAAGTGGTCTAAGCATGAAGGCATAATCAAAAGATTTTGAGAGTTGGGGAATAATTTTTAAATTTGCGATGTAGGGGAGACCGTAAAATGGTCTTCTCTGCCCTTTTAATTTTCAGGCTATGAAAAACACTGGGAGTCGAATAGCTGTGATATTGGCAGGAGGCACCGGCACGCGAATGGGGCACAAGCTGCCAAAACAATATATCGAGGTGGATGGCGAACCAATCATCCACTATACATTGCTACCCTTTATTAAAAGCGGACTTTTTGAAAATGTGGTGGTTTGTGCCGATGACCTCTGGCACGATTATATACTCGAACATTTACCCCAAAATGCAGAGACCGCTAACAGGAAAATATCCCTCACTTTTTCACGACCGGGAGAGACGCGCCAACTCACAATCTTTAACGCGCTGAAAAAGATTAAAGAAGAATTCCCTGATTGTAAAGAAGTCCTGATTCACGATGCGGCACGACCTTTGGTTACTATTGATCTGCTATCAAGATGCATTGAGGGACTAAAGGAGACTGACGGTGTGCTTCCGGTGGTGAAAGTAAAAGACACCATCTATCAATCGCACGACGGGAAAGATATCGATTCACTCCTTGACCGCTCCACATTATACGCGGGCCAATCACCTGAATCCTTCAAATTTTTACCATATCTTCACGCACATCTTGAATCCTCAGAAAAAGAGCTCATGAAAATCAACGGGAGCTCTGAATTAGCTATGCTCAAGGGTATGAAAGTGGGGATGATTCCGGGAGAGGAAGACAACTTTAAGATCACTACCCGTGAAGACCTTGAAAGATTCAAGCAGTTTTTAGAGAGCAACCGTTGAAAAAATGGAACAATAAAACTGCACTCCATGATAGAACCAGAGTCAAAGGGGATGAAAGAACGGAAAAAGATGAAAGCAAACAGATTATACGGCATAAAGGATTTGAGGTTCGAAGAGGTTGACATGCCCGAGCTTAAGGAGGATGAAGTCCTCGTAAAGGTAAAGGCTTGCGGAATATGCGGCTCGGATGTCAATAGATATTTCACAAGCGGCACATATCATTATCCCACTATCATAGGCCATGAGTTCTCCGGAGTAGTGGCAGGAGTGCAAAATAAAGAGGATGAACCCCTCTTAGGACAACGAGTGGGAGTATTTCCCTTGAAACCATGTTTCAGTTGTGATCAATGCAAGAAAGGCAACTATGAATTATGCAGCCATTATGATTATTTGGGTTCGAGGTGCGACGGGGGATTCGCGGAATATGTGGCTGTGCCCAAATGGAATCTAATAAAACTTCCGGAAAAAGTGACCTTTAAAGAGGGGGCAATGCTTGAACCGGCATCTGTAGCCCTTCATGTTTTAAAGAGATTGGATGATCTCGAAGGGGAAAATGTTTTGATCACAGGACCCGGTCCAATCGGTATCATCCTGGCCAAACTTGCTAAAATAAAAGGAGCCGCAAAAGTAATTTTAGTGGGTCGTTCAGATGATAAGTTGACATTTGCCAAACAACATGGAATAGAATTTACGCTCAACAGCAATGATGGGGAATTTGACTCCAAATTAAATGCAATCACGGAAGGAAAGGGATTTAAGTTTGGACTTGAAGGGACAGGGGCATCGAGTTGCATTGAAATGATTCTCGACCGTATCAATGCAGAGGGCTCGGTAGTGCTTTATGGGAACCCTCATGGCGATATTGCCATCCGGAAAGATTCCTATTGGAAAATCTTGCGAAAGCAATTAATTTTACAGGGCACCTGGAATTCCTCTTTCGGTGGAGAAAAGAATGACTGGAAAGAGATATTAGATTTGATAGACCGGGGTCGGTTGAAAATTTCAGACCTTATCACCCATACCTTGCCGCTTGAAGGGCTGCTCGAAGGGCTTCAGAAGATGAACGACACAGATTGTTTCACGTGTAAAGTAATGATCACAGAGGATGACTGAACGTAAGAATAAAATATCGGCCTCAATAATGTGTGCAGATCTGCTCAACCTCTCGGGACAAATCAAAGAACTTGAGGAATCCGGGATAGATATGCTTCATATCGACATAATGGATGGTTCGTTTGTGCCGAATCTGACCTTTGGGCCCGACTTTGTTAACGCAATCAAGAAGATAACAAAGTTGCCTCTGGATATCCATCTGTTGATGGACCATCCAAGGGTGATTTTACGGTCGATGAATTTTGACAGCAGAGACATTGTCACCATCCACGCCGAATGTAAGGAAAGCATAATGGAGAATGCAGCATTTGTGAAGCAAAGAGGGGCACGCTTCGGACTTGCCCTTAACCCTGACAGCTCCATTGAAGAGATAAAGAAATACTTGCCATATATCGATGTAGTGCTCTTGATGCTCATCATACCCGGGTTCGCGGGTAGTTCTCTGATCCATGGTATAATGGAAAAGGTAGGAGAGACAAGAAGATTTCTCGACACTCACCATTTCGATAATATAGAGATTGCGGTGGATGGGAGCGTAAGCCCGGAGAGAGCCAGATATATGAGAGATCTTGGAGCCACAATATTTGTGGGTGGCACAGCAGGTATATTTAAAAAAGAAAAGGCATTGAAGGAAACGGTAAAGAATTTTAATTTGCAGATAAACGATTAGGATACCGCGGAAAATAGTTGAAGAGTTCTGATGAATTTTTTTGCCAAGATAGCAAATAATTTAGTCCACAGCGAGAATTTAGCCTACACAGCGATACGTTCGACGATATCGGCACAATTTTCGGGATGGCTTGATTTTGCCACAGCCTTTGCAATGTTTTCCTGGGTGGGACTGAGACCTGTGTATGCCACTGCAATCGGTGCAGTGGTAGGGGGATTGTCTAACTGTTTCATCAATTATAAATTCACCTATCCGAATCAGGCTTGTGCCTGGAATATCGTGATCATCAAATTTTTCATGGTGTGGCTTGGCGCAGTATTGCTCAATTCATTCGGCACTCAATTGCTCTACGGATTATTGACAAAATGGACGTTCCTTGCAGAGATAGGTTTTAAACCCGACGGATATTTCACTGCAGCCCGACTCTCTACAGCTCTTATTGTATCTGTGTTCTGGATATTCCTATTGCAGAAAAACTTTGTGTATAAACAAGTTTCATTCGATAAATACGCTGAAAAAATATCTGATTTTCTATTCCCGTCGATACTCAAGCAAAAGAGTAAAAACTTTTGAAAACATATCTTAATTATGTAAATTTGCACGGTAATAAACGTGCAAACGTCTTATGACGTAATATTGTATGCTAAAAAATATAAAAGAAGAATATAGCAAATCGATAAAATCATTTGACACGGAGGAAAATTATGACCTCTGTTTCACTCGACCGGTAGGTTTTGCCTGGGCTCTATTTTTCCGCAAAATAAAAGTGACCCCGAATGTCATCACCATTATCTCGATATTTCTTGGAGTGGCCGGGGGAATCTGCTTTTATTTCCCTAATCTATACATAAACATTGCAGGCATACTGCTGTTGGTGTGGGCCGGAATTTACGATTGCACCGACGGTATGCTGGCACGCCTGACGGGCCAGAAATCAGAACTTGGAAGATTTCTTGACGGCATAGCCGGTGATTTCTGGTTTGTGGCCATATATCTGTCGATTGTGTTGCGTTCCAACAACGACATCACCTTTTTTAGCGATCATAAATGGATATTATGGATAGGGATGGCGGCAGCAGCCATCTGCCATAGCGCCCAGGCCGCAGTGGCCGACAGGTATCGCCAGATGCATCTTTTGATTGTGAACGGTTCGAGTGGCAGTGAGCTGGATTCCTACGACGTGCTCAAAAAAAGATATCATAGCCTAAACTGGAAAAGAAATTTTTTCCAAAAACTATATCTGTTCTTATATTCAAATTATACAGGGCTCCAGGAACGTCTGTCGCCTAAAATGGAGGCTCTTTATCAAGTGTGGGGTAAGAAATATCCTAATTTCCAACTTCCCGCTGAACTGAGGCAAGAATTCAGAATGATGAGTTTCCCGTTTTGTAAATGGGAAAACTTTATGACATATAATTGGCGGGCACTGTTTCTCTACACCACTGTGTTGATTGGATATCCATGGGTCTATCTACTTGTCGAGCTGACTATTTTTAATGTAGTATTGGTTACGACAGTGGCCAATCATGAGAAAACATGTGCAAAGATGATGCAGATACTTGAAAAACACGACTGACGCTATGACACAATGCAAATCTAATACCAAAGGCAAAACTTCGGGAGTGCAGCCCGTTCAAGGGAAACTCGGAGTGATGGTGGTAGGTCTCGGGGCTGTAGCCACGACTTTCATCAGCGGTGTGTTTTTGGTCAGAAAGGGTCTCGGCAAACCCATCGGGGCAATGACTCAGTATGACAGGATCCGGGTGGGTGAAGGCTCCGATGAGCAGCACCTGATGTATAGGGATATCGTGCCCTTGGCGTCGCTCGACGATCTTGTATTCGCTGCATGGGATCCATATCCGGCTAATGCTTTCGAATCAGCCATCAATGCCGAAGTTCTGAGGGCAAAGGATCTGCTAAAGGTGCAGAAAGAACTTGAAGCCATCCGTCCTCTTCCGGCAGCATTCGACAAGGATTATGTGGCCCGAATCGATGGCGACAATGTCAAAGCCGTGAAAGACCGTTGGGATATGACGAATCAGATTCGTGAAGATATCCGGAAATTTAAAGAGGATAACGGACTGGAGCGTGTCGTGGTGCTATGGGCTGCATCCACGGAGGTGTATGTGCCTGTCGATATGGAAGTGCACGGCACTTTGCAGTCTCTGGAAGAGGCCATGAAGAAGGACAACAAAGCCTTGATTCCCCCGTCGATGTGTTATGCCTACGCTGCCATAGCTGAGGGTTGTCCCTTTATAATGGGCGCTCCCAACACCACTGTGGATATACCGGCAATGTGGGAATTTGCCGAAAAGATGAGAGTGCCGATCGCCGGCAAAGACTTCAAGACCGGACAGACGCTGGTGAAGTCGGGATTCGCTCCCATACTGGGTGTGAGATGCCTGGGCCTCGAGGGCTGGTTCTCCACCAATATCCTCGGAAACAGAGACGGACTTGTGCTTGACGAGCCGGCAAATTTCCGCACAAAGGAGGTGAGCAAACTTTCCACCTTGGAAAGCATCCTTATGGCAGACAATCAACCGGATCTCTATTCAGATTATTACCATAAGGTCAGAATAAACTATTATCCTCCGAGGAAAGATAATAAGGAAAGTTGGGATAATATCGATATTTTCGGCTGGCTGGGCTATCCTATGCAGATAAAGATTAATTTCTTGTGTAGGGATTCTATACTTGCCGCCCCTGTCTGTCTTGACCTGGTGCTTCTCATAGATATGGCTCAGAGAGCGGGTAATTACGGCATTCAACGTTTCTTGAGTTTCTTCCTCAAGAGCCCGATGCACGATTACAGAGAGAAAGAAACCCCGGTCAACAATCTCTTCCAGCAATATATAATGCTCAAGAATGAATTGAGAAGACTGGGAGGATATAAGGCCGACGAACCTCTGGATTAATGAGAATAGATTTCATCACGGTTTTGCCGGAGATGTTTGAGTCAGTGCTCGGCACCTCCATACTCAAGCGTGCCCAAACCAAGGGGCTTGCAGAACTTGTGGTGCATAATCTTCGGGATTACACTGACGACGCCTATAGGAAAGTGGATGACTATCCTTTCGGGGGGGAAGCAGGAATGGTGATGAAAATAGAACCCGTCGACCGTTGTATTTCCCATTTACGGGAGCAGAGAAAATATGACGAGGTTATCTTCACCTCCCCTGATGGCGACACTTTAAATCAGCAGACGGCCAACCGGCTTTCACTTCTGGAAAATATCATAATCCTTTGCGGACATTATAAGGGAGTGGATTATCGGATACGGGAACATCTTATTACAAAGGAAATATCCATAGGCGACTATGTGCTGACCGGTGGGGAATTGCCGGCCATGGTGATAGCGGATGCCATAGTGAGGCTTTTGCCCGGAGCCTTAGGTGATGAGCAGTCGGCTCTCACCGACTCTTTTCAGGATAACCTTCTTGCTCCTCCAATCTACACCCGCCCGGCTGAATACAAGGGATGGAAAGTGCCCGAGATACTTTTATCGGGACACGAAGCAAAGATAGCCGAATGGCGCTATCAGCAATCCCTTGAGCGAACGCAGCGACTCCGCCCCGATCTCCTTGACGAATAAAGCCCCCGAACACCGAGCCGGCAAATAAGGGGAGGAAGTCAGCAAATAATGGACGGACTTTTTCAAAGTCCACATAATTTTAGGACTTATAAAATAAGTCCTTCCCGTTAGAAACCGTCGCGTTAACAGCCAGTTAGCAAATAATGGGAAGAACTTTTTCAAAGTTCTAGTAAATGAGGACTTATAAAATAAGTCATTCCCGTTAGAAGTCCGGCTCGTTTAGGACTTAAAAATAAGTCCTTCCCGTTAAAGTCCTTCCCGTTAGAAAACAGGCCCGTTAACAGCGGGGGCCTACAGGGCAGCGGGCTTTGTATTAATTTGCAAATCCGGCTAATTCATCTTATATTTGTGAAACTAAACAACAACGATGAAATTCTCCGAATTTATTCCGCCCTTCTCTGACTTCGGTTTCAAAAACCTCTACGGTAAACCGAAACCGGAATCAAAGGAAAATCTAAGGTTTCTGCTGAATGCCATAATAAAAGACTGGCCGGGCCTTGAACATGACCCCATAGTCGATCTTCAGTACCGCAACCCTGACCATCAGGGAGATAATCCGGAGAGGAAATCAACCAAGTTCGATGTCTATTGTGTCACGGAGTCGGGTAAACATTTCATTGTTGAGATGCAAAACCAGCCCGACCGTCATCTAAAACAGAGACTGATCTTTTATCTGTGTCAGGCGGTCACCGAACTTGACAGGCGCACAAACTCACAGGAACCATGGAATTATGATTTTCCACCGGTGCTGGTAATTATGATGTGCAACTTCATAGACCCGGAGATAGACCATGCGGAAGTGAATTATTTCGGGTTGGTGAACCTAAAAACCCATAGGCCCCTGGGAGGATATATAGGACTCTCCTTTATCCAGATACCGTTGTTTCCGGAGAAGAGGGAGGATTGTAAGACAGAAATAGAAAGGATAGTTTTCAGTATGGACAATATGGAAGCAATAATCAACAACAAGGTGGAATCTTTCTCTACCCGAGAGGGGGATTTCTACGACCGTATAAAGACGATGAGCCAGACAGCCGCACTATCTGAAAAAGAGTTGCATGCCTATCATCAATGGCTGAAAGTGGAGAATGATGAACGGCTACGCCTGAAGGAAGCCCGGGATGAGGGTATGGCCAGAGGGGAGCGGCAGCAAGCTTGGCGGAGTGCGGAGAGGATGTTTGCCAAGCAATTGCCTCTTGAGGAGATATCCGAATTTACAGGCCTTACTGTAGAGGAACTCAAGAAACGTTTCAA
>JAFLTR010000090.1 GCA_022509205.1 Muribaculaceae bacterium
AAAGAAGAGATTCGTACTCACCGGAACCGGCAAGGTAAAGCGTCACCACGCTTTCCACAGCCACATCTTGACGAAGAAAACCAAGAAGCAGAAGCGTAACCTCCAGCACGCCGACTTGGTAGTGACCGAGAACATGAAGCAGGTGCGTGACCTCCTGAATCTGCGTTAATCCGAATCAAGAGAGAAAGTTCTTAACTTAGTTATTAACCGAATGTCTTAGCCATTCAAGTTCAGAGGATTTCGGGATACGGGAAGCACTTCGTTCCGACGGCCTGCAATCCGGTTGACGCTAACATTCAAAAACGAACAAAATTATGCCAAGATCAGTAAATCATGTAGCCTCAAGGGCTAAGAGAAAGAAGATTCTGAAGTTGACCCGCGGTTATTTCGGCGCTCGCAAGAATGTCTGGACCGTTGCCAAGAACACTTGGGAAAAGGGTCTGACCTACGCTTTCCGCGACCGTCGCAACAAGAAGCGCACTTTCCGCTCACTGTGGATTCAGCGCATCAATGCTGCAGCACGCCTCGAGGGTCTGAGCTATTCTCAGTTGATGGGTGGCCTTCACAAGGTAGGCATCGAGATTAACCGCAAGATTCTTGCTGACC
>JAFLTR010000091.1 GCA_022509205.1 Muribaculaceae bacterium
TGGGAATCCACATGATTATCGCCACTCAGCGACCACAAGCAAGCATTATCAGCGGTGCAATAAAAACGAACTTCCCAACGCGTATAGCATTCAAAGTCAGTTCAATGATGGACTCTCGTGTAATTCTTGACCGTTCGGGTGCAAATCAGTTGATAGGTAAGGGCGATATGCTCTATTTGCAGGGAAGTGAACCTGTGCGTGTGCAGTGTGCATTTGTTGATACCCCTGAAGTTACGGACATTTGTCAATTCATTGCCACTCAACAGTCATTCCTTCATCCGATGTATTTGCCCGAGGTTATGGACTCAGATGGAGATAGCGGCGTAGGTATGGGTACTGTGGATAAAGGTCATCTCGACCCGATGTTTGCAGAAGTGGCAAAGTTTGTGGTAAGCAATCAAAGTGGTTCAACATCAATGATACAACGCAATTTCTCTATTGGTTATAATCGAGCAGGCAAGATTATGGACCAACTGGAGAAAATGGGTGTTGTAGGGCCTCAGATTGGGGCAAAGCCTCGTGATGTGATTATAAAAGACCCAATGACATTGGAAGGATTGCTGAATACAATTTGATTTTTACTATTG
>JAFLTR010000092.1 GCA_022509205.1 Muribaculaceae bacterium
TGTTGCTGCATGAAATCCATGGATATGACACAATGCGGAATCCCCAGCCGCCGGCAGTGCATCTGTGCCAGGGGAATCTCCTTCGGGCCGTGCTTGGCCCCGTAGTCAAACGTGACTGCCAGGGCAATCTCCTCTGCATATTCGTACAGCATGGTCGTGGAGTCCATCCCTCCCGATACCACAATCAGTGCATCTTTCATTTTTCTTTCTTTTTATGTCCTTTTTGTATTCTGCGATTGATTTATGTCAAGAAAACTTTGCTTTTTCGTAACATATTTTCCGAAGTTCTTGCCATATTGCAAAAAAGGCGTACCTTTGCATCAGTGTTTTTCATGGTATTAGATTTAAGGTTAATGAAAGAAAGTTTGTCGGGAGACAAGCTTCTTTTTTTTATGTCTTTTGCATCTTCTTTCATTGTTCCTCGCTGTCCCTGAAATCCAATTCCAGCTGTGTCGTGCCGAGCAGGTTGAACGTCATGCGGTGATAGGGCGTTGTGCCGTATTGGCGGATGGCCTCGCGGTGAGCGGGGGCGGGATAGCCCTTGTTCTTGTCCCACTGATACCGGGGATGCTTCTCGCCTATCTTC
>JAFLTR010000093.1 GCA_022509205.1 Muribaculaceae bacterium
AACGCCGATACGTCCGCCGCCGTGTACATAGGATACCACGCAGCCGTTAGCTGCTACTACCTTCTCAAATCTTCTGATATTTAAGTTCTCACCGATCACGGCGATCTTCTCAACCAGCGCTTCCTTTACGGTCTTGCTCGTATCTGCGTTCCAGCTTTCTGCCAAGAATGCGTCCATATCTGCTGCACTTGATTCCACGGCCTGTTTTGCCACTGCGGCCACATATGCCTGGAAATCTGCATTCTTTGCAACGAAGTCGGTCTCGGAGTTTACTTCTACTACTGCTGCGGTCTTATCGTCCTTCTTTACAACCATGCAAAGACCCTCGGCGGCGATCCTGCCTGCCTTTTTCTCTGCCTTTGCCTGTCCGTTCTTTCTTAAGAACTCCACAGCCTCGTCCATATTTCCATTGGTCTCGTTAAGAGCCTTCTTACAATCCATCATACCTGCGCCGGTCATTTCACGCAGTTCTTTTACCATTGCTGCAGTAATCTCTGCCATTCTATATCCTTCCTTTCTTCCCGTCTGCGGAATTATTCTTCCTCAGCTGCGATTTCTTCCATATCGGCATT
>JAFLTR010000094.1 GCA_022509205.1 Muribaculaceae bacterium
GTAGGAGCTCGACTGGTGATCATCATACATGGCCTGGGCTTTAAGCTCCAGAGGGAATTTGTACACTCCGCGCGACGACACCGTAGATGCTGTTTCCGAGGCAAGTATAAGGCCTTGAGGCAGGTCGGCAATGATGCGTTCATAATGTTGCGGCTTGTAGTTGAACGAAGGAATGTCGAGCGCGGCGGCAAAGCCGTTGTCCATAACAGCATATATTTGGTCCATGCCGCATGTCACCGGACGCGTTGGATCCTCACGCTTCACTATGTCGCGCAGGAACACCAGCTCGTCCATGCCCGGCTCACCCCACTGCGAGGGCACCTCGTTACCGATGCTCCACATCACCACCGCAGGACTGTTGCGGAAATGATGAACCATATTTACAAGGTCTTTCTCGGCCCACTCGCCGAACAACGAGCCATAGCCGTTCTCGCTCTTCGGCCGGAATCCCCAGTCGTCGAAAGGCTCTACCATTAGCATGAAACCCATTTCATCGGCAAGATCCACAAGTTCCTGTGCCGGCATGTTGTGGGAGGTGCGTATGGCATTGACACCCATATCCTTGAG
>JAFLTR010000095.1 GCA_022509205.1 Muribaculaceae bacterium
CCAAGTTCGAAAAGATCTTTAAAGGAAAGTCCATAAGCTGCGGCTGCAACCGGATTCTGGAAGGCTTTATAATATGGAAAGGATGCATTTATGGTTTCCGAGTTTGCACTTTCTATAGAACGACTGACAATATGTTCTTCAAGTCCGATAATTTTCATATTATAGTGGATTTCAATCAGATGTGTTTATGTCAAATAAACAAACTCAAATTTGTAAAAGTTTTAATTATTTAATTTTTGGTATTGAAGTTATTTTGCCAAAAGTTGAGATAACTTGAAAAATAAGACCGGCTTTTCAACAATAGCAAGGAGTAGATATGACAAGAAAAGTACCGAATATTCCTTTAGAGTATTCGTCAAAAGCTTATTATTTTGTAGTAATATTATTGAATCGGCTTGCTCCTAAAACTGAATGTAAAGCTTATACATTTGCCGTTTCCACTAATTACAATGAAAGATTAATCTAAGACGGGAATTTGGACAAGGAAATATGTAGAATATTTTAAATCACATTAGTTGGAAATTGTTTAGAAGGGGAATGTTTTTCCAATCTATCCTG
>JAFLTR010000096.1 GCA_022509205.1 Muribaculaceae bacterium
TCTTATAGGTATTATTATATGAATAATCGTACCAGCCGGCCATTTTTAGAACCTGATCGGCTATGAAGTCTTTACGTGTACGGTTACTCTCTACAATTGCCGACATCATGTTCTGAGGAACGTCGGCATAATTGGCCAAAAGCTGCTTGGTATCTTTAGGCAGACAGTAACCGCCGTAACCAAACGATGGATTGTTATAATGCGTTCCTATTCTGGGGTCCAGACCGATACCTTCTATTATAGCCTGGGAATCCAAACCTTTTACTTCTGCGTATGTGTCGAGTTCATTGAAATAGCTGACACGAAGCGCCAGGTATGTGTTGGCGAAGAGTTTTACGGCCTCTGCCTCTTTCATTCCCATGAAAAGAGTAGGTATATCCTCTTTAATTGCTCCCTGTTTCAACAGGTCTGCAAAAATATGTGCTGACTTATCTAAGAATTCCAAATCCGCAACCTTTTCTATTGCCTGGTTTTCTTCAGAGAATTCTTCTTTCTTGATGATTTTAGGTATCCCCACTATTATCCTTGATGGGTAAAGATTGTCATATAGAGC
>JAFLTR010000097.1 GCA_022509205.1 Muribaculaceae bacterium
CAGTACGACCGTCTGCTCAGGTCGGCCGACGAGGTGACAACCCTTGCTCCGCGCTACGATTCGAGGGCATACCATCGCCGCAACGACTTTCTGGTAGACAATGCATCGGCAGTAATAGCATGGTTCGACGGCAGCGCAGGCGGTACGGAATATACGATTCACAGAGCACTTGCAGAGGGACTGGATATTGAAAATCTGTGGCACGGATTGTTTGCGCAGATGCAATTTTAACGATTTTCTTGCCAATACCGAAAAAAGAGATTATATTTGCAGCCGCAACGAGGTGTAGCGCAGGCCGGTTAGCGCACCTGCTTTGGGAGCAGGGGGTCGTGGGTTCGAATCCCGCTACCTCGACAATGAAAAGCGATTGAACTATTGTTCAATCGTTATTTTTTTGTTTTTACGCTTTTGAAAATAAATTTTCAACGCGGCAAAACAAAAAATAAGTATTGCTTTCAGCAATACTCTTTTCAGATTTCGACTTGTGGGCTTTCTTTAAGTATGTGGGTTGCGGAACATTTGTGTTTTATTTTTATCGGTGTT
>JAFLTR010000098.1 GCA_022509205.1 Muribaculaceae bacterium
TAAGCCTCCATTATTTCTTCTTGCCGAAGTCCGAGATAAATTTTAGTGATTGCAACGGAAGAATGATTGAACAATTCAGACAATTTGACGAGTGCCAACTGTGCTTTTTCCCCACTGCTTTCAAAGATTTTTCTTCCGAAGCACTTTCTTTAAGAATAGGAGTTGAAATTATCAATCTTGACATTATGCCGCATCTTAAACTCTTTTAATTATACTTAAAAAGCTGAATAATTGATATAGTTGATAAAAAATATAATTATCCGCATAAATACCCAAAGAAATGAAGGGGAGATAGTGAAGATACCAAACTTTCCCGTTAACTGCGAGTCAGCAAATAATGGGAGGAACTTTTCCAAAAGTTCCCATATAAAATTTGAGTTTAAGTATTTTCCCGGATAATCACTATAAAAAATAATGTACCCCAAAAGGATAGGGTACATTTTAACATATTTATCAAGAATTTAACTATTTGGTATAACAATAGTTGGGTTATGACTACTTGATAAAAATTAGATTATTAAAACTTTGCTGATAAAAT
>JAFLTR010000099.1 GCA_022509205.1 Muribaculaceae bacterium
AGAAAGTCCAGCAGCCCGTTGTCAAGGAACCGGCCCTTCAATGAGTCCATGCCGCCGCCGATGCCGTGCAGCAGGTAGTAGTCAATGTGGTCGACACGCAACTTCTCCATCGACCGCTCGTACATGCGCTTCGATTCCTCGAAGGCCCATGACTGCGGGCCCATGTTCGACATCTTTGTGGCCACATAGAACTTGTCGCGCGGGTGGCGCGCCAAGGCATTGCCCATCAGCACCTCAGACTGTCCGCCCATGTAGACCGGCGCCGTGTCGAAATAGTTGACACCATGCTCAATGGCATAGTCCACCAGCTGGTTTACCTCGTCTTGGTTGTTCGGCAGGCGCATCATGCCGAAGCCCAGCAGCGAGATTTTCTCGCCCGACCCGTGCTGTACGCGGTAGGTCATGCGGTTGTTACTGGCACTCTGCTGTCCGTTGGTCTCGTTTTTGGCAAATGCCGTGATGGGCTCCAGCGCCATGATGGCCATGGCCGAGCCTGTTCCTATGCCCAGCTTCCGCAGAAACTCGCGGCGGCTCATG